>QNDV01000308.1 GCA_003646045.1 bacterium | reverse complement strand
GCCTTGTCGGGCAGTGCACGACCTGAGATGTAGCGATTGGACAGCCACACGGTGGCCCGGATAGCGTCGTCGTCAAATTTGACCCGGTGATGGGATTCGTACTTGTTGCGCAGGCCGAAGAGGATTTCGATGGTCTCCTCCTCGCTGGGCGGATTGACCATCACGGGCTGGAAACGCCGCTCCAGGGCGCCGTCCTTTTCGATGAACTTGCGGTATTCGTCCATGGTGGTGGCGCCCACGCACTGGATCTCGCCACGACTCAGGGCGGGCTTGAGCATGTTGGAAGCGTCGATGGCCCCCTCGGCACCGCCGGCGCCCACGATGGTGTGCAACTCGTCGATGAATAGGATCACATCGGGATTCTCGCGGATTTCCGCCATTATCTGCTTGAGGCGTTCCTCGAACTGGCCGCGATACTTGGTGCCGGCCACCACACTGGCCAGATCCAGGGTCACGATCTCGCGGTCCCGCAGCAGGGCGGGTACGTTGCCCTCGACGATACGGGACGCGAAGCCCTCGACGATGGCTGTCTTGCCCACGCCCGGCTCGCCGATCAGGACGGGATTGTTCTTCTTGCGGCGGCTGAGAATCTGGATACAGCGGTCGATCTCGCGGCTGCGTCCGATGGTCGGGTCCAGTTTGCCCTCGCGGGCCATATCGGTCATGTTGCGGCCGAACTGCTCGAGCACCGCACCTTCCTTCTTCTTCACCTGCTTACGTTTGCGTCCGGTGGGAGCGGCGTCATCGCTCTCGTCGCTGCTGCCCAGGGCCTTGACGATCTCGCGCTTGATCTTTTCGTGGTCAGCGCCGAACTCGCCCAGGACCCGGGCGGCCACTCCCTCGCCCTCGCGAATGAGGGCCAGCAGGAGATGTTCGGTGCCCACATAGTTGTGGTTGTGGAGGCGGGCTTCATCGATGGAAAGCTCCAGGACCTTCTTGGCCCGCGGAGTGAAGGGGATCTCACCAATAGACACCGGTCCCATGGGGGCGGTCACAGAGTCCTCGATGGCCTTCTGCATCCGGTCAAAATCCACGCCCAAACGCCGCAACACGTTGGCTGCCACACCTTCGCCTTCCCGGATGACGCCCAGCAACAGATGTTCGGTACCGATGTAGTCGTGTTGTAGCCGGCCGGCCTCGTCCCTCGCCAGAAACAGCACCTTGCGTACGCGTTGGGTGAATCGGTCGTTCATGCGGAAGCGCCTCCGTTCGCGGATTCCCGTTCTTTGCTCTACGACCCCCAAACCACCGCCTGCGGCACGGCAGCCCCGTGCCCAGAATATACGGGAGCCCGTGGGGACACGCTAGCACGGGGCGTGCCTGTCCCGCTACCGGGGATGCACGCCCTACAAGCGGTTATTCGGATCCTGAGGGCACGACTTGAAGGAAGATGCGTCCCTATTCGACCCTATTCGGCAAAAAGCTCCCGCAGGAAGGAGGCACGGGCCGCCGCCCGCCGGTCGGCATCCAGGGGCGCGCCGGCACCCAGTTCCAGATGCCCGGTACGGCAACCGATCATGGCCCGGTTCAGCAGAGCGGGCGCCAGGGGCGGCAGAGTCCCCCGGTCCACGCCCAGACGTACGTTGGAAAGCCGGTCCCAGGCTTCCTGGGACGACACCAGGCGCGCATGGCGCAGCACAGCCAGACTGCGCCAGGCCAAGTCAGCCAGATTGGCGGCATCCCGCTGCTCCAACTGCTCCCGCGCCATCATCTCGTAGGTAACCAGTTTCTCGATGTTGGTGCGAAAATCCGCGGCTATTTCTTCCTCTTCGCGGCCCAGGGTCACGAGATTCGACACCACGAACAGGGCACCGCGCACCGTGCTGCCGGTGCCGTAGAGGCCGGTCACGGCGTACTGCAACTGGCCCAGGGCGTTGAGGACCTTGTCGATCTCACCGCTGTAGACCAATCCCGGCAGGTGCATGAGAGCCGACATCGTAAGCCCCGTACCCACATGACCGGGTCTGGCTGTCAGGTAGCCCAGGTTCTCGCTGTAGGCCGGAGTGATATCCTGCTCCAGTTGCTCATCCAGATCCAGGACCGCAGCCAAGGTGGCCGCAGGATCGAGGCCGGGACGCCAGGCATGCAGATGAAGGTGATCCTCCTGCTGTATCTGGACCGTGAGTTCCAGGTCCGGTGCCAGCATCAGCACCCGGCCCTCGTCCACCGCCGCCCGCGGCCCCAGCAGGTGTTTCTCGCGCAGACAGCGCAACTCGGCCTCCGTAGCGGCCGAAAGCGTCACCGACCAACCCTCCGCGAAGGCAGGACGCGCCCCTACCAGGAGTACCAGATCGGCAGCCAGGCGCCGACGGTCCCGAGGCGAAGCGTTGCCCGGGAAAGGCTCTTCCGTCACGTTGCGACGCAGGCAGGCACGGGTGCCCAGCACGATATCGCCGTGTTCGCCACCGCCGCGGGCCCAGGCGGGCAGCCGTTGCCCCGCGGTCACGAAGAAACTCATGGCGCGTCGGGTCCGGCCGGCGGCGGATCCTCCAGGTTACGGATCCGGTCCCGCAGGGCCGCTGCCGCCTCGAAATCCTCGGCGGCGATGGCCTTTTCCAGTGCGGCCCGGTTGCGGGTGATACTGGCCAGACGGCCCGGTTCCGAGCCGGCCAGTCGTGGAGCCCGGCCCAGGTGGGATACGTGACGATGGAGTCGCCCCAGCAGGGGCATCAGGAGTGAGCGGAAAGCCCCATAACAGGCGGGACACCCCAGACGTTGGGTATCCCGGAAACGAGCCGCCGTCCAGCCACAACCAGGGCACGCAGCGTCGGCGCCTATCACCAGGTCATCCACCAGGAAAGCCTCCATCGCCGTGGGATCCGTGGCGTTTTCCGCCTCCCGGCGGGCCTCTGCCGCGGCGCAACGCTCGCACAACCAGCGGGGCTCGCCAGCGGCTACCGGTTTGTGGATCGTGGCCGGACGGATTCGGCAGGCCTGACACTTCACGACTGTACTCCCCCCGTTGTGGTCGGCGCTCCGGCGGCATCATCCCGGCGGTTGCCACGCTGGCTCCCGTCGCCCAACTGCCCATGGTCCAGATACAGGATGCGGTCAGCACGGTTGGCCAGTTCCGGATCATGGGTCACCAACACCATGGCCACCGAGTTGCGGGCACAGACTTCGAAAAGCAGCTCTCCGAGTCGGTCGCTGATACCGCGATCCAGGTTGCCGAAGGGCTCGTCGGCCAGGAGCAGGCGGGGACTGTTCATGAAGGCCCGGGCCACTGCCACCCGCTGGGCCTGGCCCCCGGACAGTTCCGCGGGCAGATGGTCGGCGCGATCGGTGAGTTCCAGTGCGGCCAGCAGGTTGTCCGCGCGCTCCGCGGCAGCGGCAGTCAGGGTGCCGCCGGCCCGCACCGGCAGCAGCAGGTTCTCACGGGCCGAGAAATCCGGCAGCAGGAAGTGGAACTGGAACACGAAACCCACGACGTTCCGCCGCCACAACATGGCCTGCCGCCGGTCTTCCAGATCCAGGGGCTGCCCCTCGTAGGAAAAACTACCGCCATCGGGCGCGTCAAGAGCTCCGAGGATATTCAGCAGGGTACTCTTGCCCGCCCCGCTGGGGCCCATGATCGCCACGGTCTCGCCGGGATCCAGGTCCAGCCGGCACCCCTGCAGCACCTCCACATCCCCACCCGCACGGGGATAGCACTTGTCCAGGTCTCGAACTGTCAGCAGTGGTGCACCCATGCTCTTCCCGTCTGCGACCTGCCCGCGCTACCGGCCTAGGTGTCGCGGATGATATCCATCGGCTTGAGATTCGAGGCTTCCCAGCTGGGCCACCATCCCGCCAGCAGGGCCATGACCACGGTGATACCCGCCACCAGCAACAGGTCGGTCCATTGCAGCTGTACCGGCACCGTCTCCACGAAATAGACATCACCCGGCAAAGCGAGACCCAGGGTGTCGAGGGCCCAGATACCGGCCAATCCCACGCCGGTACCCAGCAAAACGCCCAGGATGCCCAGCCAGAGGCCCGACAACATGAAGATGCCCATGATACGTTTGCGCGACGTCCCGACAGCCAGCAGGATACCTATCTCCCGGCGCCTCTCACCCACCATCATGGTCAGGATACCGATGATGTTGAAACCGGCGATGAGAATGATCATGCCCAGCAGCAGGACCATGATCAGTTTCTCCAGTTTGATCCACTGGAACAGGTTGGC
>QNDV01000307.1 GCA_003646045.1 bacterium | reverse complement strand
GTGGGGATAATGGTGGCGATAGCCGGGCGATCGACCCCGGACAACCTGCCCAGGATTATGAGGCTGGCCGCGACCATGGCCCCGGTGGAACCCGCCGACACCACGGCCTGCACGTTGCCCGCCTTCTGGTGGGTCATGGCCTTGACGATTGGGCTGTCGGGGCGTTTGCGAATGGCACTGGCAGGTGCCTCGCCCATGTCGATGTCCTGGGTGCAGGGCACTACCGTGACGGGCAGGTCGGAGGCGATACCGTCGAGTTCGGTCCCGATGGCGGCAGCGTCACCGTAGAAAGCCAGCTGATAGGGGCTGTCCGCCGTAAGGTTCGCCATGGCACCCGGTACAACGACCGCCGGTCCGTGGTCGCCGCCCATGGCATCCACCGCTATGACCGGCCTGGTAATCTCATCGCTCACGCAACCGACCTCCCTACCGGCCGAACCTTCCGGCCCGGCATACGCCTGAATATTGAGCCGCGGGCCCTGGATCGCCTGCGTGCTACTTCTCGACGACCATCACTTCGCGCTCGCCGTAGTAGCCACACTCGCGACAGACGCGATGGGGCAGGCGGGCGGCGCCGCAGTGGGGACACTTGTTGGGATCGGGCTGGGTCAGATTCCAGTTGGCGCGCCGTTTGCCCTTGCGCGAATGGGACGTCTTTTTCTTGGGAACAGCCATGTCTCTTTTTCCTCTTTCTCGCAGTGGCCGCTGGTCAGGGTAAACCGTCCCAGCGGGGATCATGATCTTCTTCGACACAGTTGCAGGTGCCATGGTTGCGATCAACGCCGCAGCCCGGGCACAGTCCCCGGCAATCCGCCCGGCATACCGGCGCCTGGGGAAAGGCCAAGACCAGCGATTCGCGCAGGGTTTCGTGAAGATCCACTTCCCCCCGAGACTGCCGGATCACCAGCGTGTCCCCTTCGCCCTCTTCGCCGGTGTCATCGACCAGGACCTGGATGTCCACCGGAACTTCCCAGGTGCAGGCGAACCTCTCCAGGCAACGTCCACAACGGGCGGTCCCGGTGGCCTGCAGGACTCCGCCAAGCAGAAACCGCCCGGATACCTGGTCCACCCGGAGACAACCCGATACCTCGGCCCGTCGGGGACGGCCCTCGTCCAGGTCCAGAGTCACGGACCCTGTGATCTCCAGTTCGGAACGCCCTTCGGCTGTCCTGTCCAGATCCAGTTTCATCCAAAAACCCTAATTCACACAAGCGCCACACCTTAATAGGCGTCCCGGAACCTGTCAAGGCGACCGGAGCCAGGGTGGGCCGGCTAGCCGAAAATAATGCCCAGTTCCCGCTCCGCATCCTCGGTATTGGCCGAGGCATGTACCGCGTTGTTCTGCAGCGAAGCTCCATACAGGTCGCGGACCGTGCCGATGGCGGCCTCGGCCGGGTTGGTGGCGCCGATGAGTTCACGCAGTTTGGCCACGGCGTCCTCCCGCTCGAGCCGCACTGTCACCACCGGTCCACCCGCGATGTAATCACAAAGGGCCCCGAAGAAAGGTTTGCCCTCGTGCTCACCGTAGAAGGTCTCTACCAGGGAGCGATCCAACTGCCGCATACGCAGGGCGGTCACACGGAATCCGGCCCGGTTGACCAGGGCCAGGATCTCGCCGACCCTCTGCTCGCCGGCGGCCACTATCTCCGGTTTGATCATGAAATAGGTCTTCTGCATTTCGTGGTACTTTCCTCTTCTGGGCCCCGCGGGGCGTTTGCAGGCGGCGGGCGCACCCTGCGGCACGCCCGCCCACCATCATCCGGAAACGGATTCTAGCGCTGCCAGATCTCCTGCAGCTTCGGCACGATGTCCAACGGCCGCTCAGCCACGGGGATTCCCGCAGCCTCCAGGGCCTTGGTCTTCTCCGCCGCCGTGCCGGTTCCGCCCGAGACAATAGCACCGGCATGGCCCATGCGCTTGCCCGGGGGCGCCGTACGCCCGGCGATGAAGCTGACTACCGGCTTCTTCACATGGGCCTTGATGTACTCGGCTGCTTGCTCCTCGGCGTCGCCGCCGATCTCGCCGATCATCACGAAAGCCTCGGTCTTCGGGTCTTCGTTGAAGGCGATGATGGCATCCATGAACGTGGTCCCGATCACCGGGTCACCACCGATGCCCAGGCAAGTCGTCTGCCCCAGGCCCGCGGCGGTCAACTGGTAGACCACCTCGTAGGTGAGGGTACCGCTGCGGCTGACCAGCCCCACCGGACCTTCCTTCACGATGGACGCAGGCAGGATGCCGAGCTTGGCTATGCCGGGGGCCAACAGGCCCGGACAGTTGGGCCCGATCAGACGCACTCCCCGCTCCTGCAGATAGGGCATGACCTTGACCATGTCCACCGTCGGCACGCCCTCGGTGATGCAGACGATGAGTTTACAACCCGCATCCGCTGCCTCGTAGATGGCCCCCGCCGCGCCGAAAGGCGGTACGAAGATGACCGACGTGTTCACGCCGTGCTCAGCCACCGCTTCCTTGACCGTATCGTAGACAGGAACCTTGTCCTCGAATTTCTGGCCACCGCGGCCGGGAGTGACCCCCGCCACGATCTTCGTGCCGTATTCCAGCATCTCCCGGGAGTGGAAGCCGCCGTCGCGGCCCGTGATTCCCTGGACCACCACTTTTGTGGCGTCATCGACAAAAATCGCCATGGTGAAAAACTCCTCTTCAGAGGCGCTTGCGCAGCGCCGTCAAATTCTTGTCGTCCAGGGACTTCAGCCCGCCAGCTCGATTGCCTTCTTAACCGCTTCATCCATGGTCTCGGCCGGGACCAGATCCGTCTTCGCCAACAGGGCCCGCCCCTCCTTCTCGTTGGTGCCGGTGAGCCGGACCACGATGGGGGCTTTGATGTCCATGGACTCGGTGGCCTTGATAATGCCCTTGGCCACGTCGTCGCAGCGGGTGATGCCACCGAAGATGTTGAAAAGGATCGCCTTCACCTCGGGATCCTGCAGAATGATGGTCAACGCGTTGACGACTTTCTCCGGGTTGGAACTGCCGCCGATGTCCAGGAAGTTGGCGGGCTGTCCGCCGTAGTACTTCACCAGATCCATGGTGGCCATGGCCAGGCCGGCCCCGTTGACCAGGCAACCCACGTTGCCCTCGAGCTTGACGAAGCTCAGGCCCGCCTCGCGCGCGGCCCGTTCGCCGGGATCCTCGGCCGCCGTGTCCCGCAGCTCCTCGTATTCCGGATGACGGAACATGGCGTTGTCGTCCAGGTTCATCTTGGCATCGATGGCGTGCCCCTTGCCTTCAGGCGTGAAGATCCAGGGGTTGATCTCGGCCAGGCTGGCGTCCGCCGCCACGAAGGCCGTGTAGAGTTTCTGCATGGCCGCCGCCAACTGGCGCGCCTTCTTCACGTCGCCCGGGCACAGCTTCATGCCCAGTTCCATGGCTTCGTGGTCCAGCAGGCCATACCGCGGATCGATGGCGTACTTGAAGATGAGTTCGGGGGTGTCCTTGGCCACCTGCTCGATCTCCACGCCCCCCTCGGCGCTGCACATCAGCAGGATCCGCTGGCTGTTGCGATCTATGAGCATGCCGACGTAGAACTCGCTGTCGATGTCCACCGCCGGTGTGATCAGCACCTTGTGCACCGTATGACCCTTGATGTCCATGCCCAGGATAGCGTCAGCAGCTTTCTTGACGTCATCCATGGTGGTGCAGAACTTGACGCCCCCGGCCTTGCCGCGGCCGCCGGTCAGCACCTGGGACTTCACCATCACCGGCAGTCCATAGCCTTCTGCCAGGGCCACCACCTCGTCCACCGTGGTGGCGACCTTGCCGCCGGGCACGGGCAGACCGTGGGCGGTGAAGATCTCCTTCGCCTGATACTCGTGGATGTTCACGTACTTCCTCCCCGGTAGTACAGGGGGCGGCCGGCCAGCGCCGACCGCCCCTGCCACACTAGTCGATGAAACTGGCCAACAACTGCTGCAGGTTCGGCTCGCCGATCTCCTGCAACTCGTAGCTCACGCGCACCGTCGGCTTGTCGATCTTGACGATGCGGGTCAGGTCGATGGGCGTGCCGATGACCACGACGTCGCACTCGACGGCGTTGATGGTCTTTTGCAGGTCAGCCACCTGCTCGTCACCGTAGCCCATGGCCGGCAGCAGGGTGCCGATCTCCGGATACAGCTCGAAGGTCTCTGCCAGGCGGCCCGTGGCCCAGGGCCGCGGATCGAC
>QNDV01000306.1 GCA_003646045.1 bacterium | reverse complement strand
CCCTGGCCGTGCCGTTGCTGGGACACCTGGTCGCTCGCCTCTGGGATCGCCACACCGGTCGGCTGGCAGCGCTGCTGCTGGCGCTCAGCCCGTTCGGCATCTGGTACGCGCAGGAGGCGAGGGGCTACAGTTTCTTGATCTTCTTCGCGGTGGCGACGGGTCTGGTGATGGTGACGACCCTGCGGCAGGGGCCATCCTGGGGGCGGATGGCGCTGCTGGCGCTGCTGGTTTTCGCCGGACTGGCCAGCAATTTTGCTTTCCTTTTCCTGTTGCCGGCCTTCGGGCTGACCGTGCTGCTGCTGGCGTGGCCGCGTGATCGCCGGGGGTGGTTGCAGTGGTGTCTGGGATTGGGTGGTGGCGTGGTCCTCGCCTTGCCCTGGTTGCTGGAAGCGGCGGGAATCTGGGAAGTCGGCCGGGTCGTTCCAGGTGCGGCAACCGGATTCGCGCTGCGGGGAGAGTCCACGTTCCATCCCGGCGCCTTGCCGTTCACCGGCTTCGCTCTCTTCAATGGCTTCAGCCTGGGACCCTCGCTGGCCGAACTGCACGAGGTCGATCGGCTGGCGGTGATTCGCCGCCACCTACCGGCCATTCTGCTGGGGACTGTTCCGGTCGCGGTGGCCATGATAGCGGCACTGGGGCGGCTGCGACGCGGACGCTGGGTGTTGCTGCTCTGGATCCTGATCCCGCTGGCAGGCGTCGTCTTGCTGGCCGTACGTAACATCAAGCCCTACAACGTTCGCTACGCGGCGGCGGCGTTGCCGTGGGTGCTGGCCCTGGCGGCCGCCGGCGCCGGCAGTCTGCGCGGACCCTGGCGCCCGGTGGTCAGTGGTCTGCTGTGCCTGGTTTTCGCCATCTCCCTGGGCGGCTACTACCTGAGTCCGCGCTATGCCAAGGCCGATGTGCGCGCGGCGATGGCCTCGCTGGAGGCACGAGAGGAGTCGGGCCCCATCCTGGTACCGACAGTGGGGCCGGTGGTGCGGTACTATGACCGCAACGACCGGGCCGTGCTCGGCTGCTGGGACGAAACCGCCGTGACCACGGTGGCTGAGGCCGACGCTCTGGTGGCCCGGCAACTGGCTGGCCAGGAGGGGGCCTGGGTGATCTGGGCGAGGTCCTGGTACCTGGACCCGCAGCATCTGCTGCCCGGTGCGCTGACCAGGGCGGGATCCCTGGAGCGCACCTTCGACGGGGATGGCGTGGCGGTGGATCGCTGGCGCCGGCGTCCGGTTGCGGCTCGGGAAGGAGGTGCTCCGCGGTGAAAGGCGTCGACTACTACCAGGACCGGGGCGGATTCGATGCTTTTATCGCCCAGGTTGTCGAGGGTTATGACCACCCGGAGAATCCGGGCTACCGGCTGATCAAGCGCACCGTCGACATTTGCGGCGCGCTGGCGGGCCTCTTGCTGCTGTTGCCGCTACTGCCGTTCATAGTGACGATGATCAAGCTCGAGTCTTCGGGGCCGGTGATCTTCGCTCAGCAGCGGGTCGGGCGTCGCGGCCGGCTGTTTCGGTGCTACAAATTCCGGTCCATGAGCCTGGATGCGGAGCGTCGTAAGCTGGAGCTGGAGCATCTCAACGAGGCCAGTGGCGCGGCCTTCAAGATCAAGGACGACCCGCGCATCACCGGGGTCGGCCGCTTCCTGCGCCGCAGCAGTCTCGACGAGTTCCCGCAACTGTGGAACATTCTGCTGGGTGAGATGTCGGTGGTGGGACCGCGGCCGCAGATTCCCAACGAGGTGGCGGAGTACACCCCGGAACAGGCCCGCCGCCTCCTCGTCCGACCCGGCCTGACCTGCCTCTGGCAGATTTCCGGCCGCAGCCAACTCGACTTCGACGAGTGGATGGAGCTGGACCAGGAGTACGTACGCAAGCGGAGTCTCACCTTCGAGATCGGCATTCTGCTGCGGACCCTGCCGGCGGTCATCGAACGCAAGGGTGCATACTAGAGAGAAGAATCTACCCGTGAGCGTGCTCGGATTGGGAACAGACATCATCAGGGTGGCGCGCATCGCCGAACTGGTCGCTCGGTACGAGGGGCGGTTCCTCGATCGCGTGTTTCGGCCCCAAGAGCAACGCGTCCTCGAACGTACCGGCCAGGCGGCCGCGGCGGCGCTGGCGGCGCGCTGGGCGGCGAAGGAGGCCTTTGTCAAGGCTCTCGGTTCGCGGGCGAGCGGCGTGCCGTACCGTGATGTGGAGGTGGTGCGAGGGGCTGCCGGCGAGCCGAGTTTGCGGCTCCATGGAGCCGCTCGAGAGGCCATGCACGACCTTGGTGCACGAACGGCTCTGGTATCGCTGAGCCACGAACGCGACCACGCCACGGCGACGGTGATCCTTATATGAGGCGCGGTTTACCGGCGCCCGGCCCCGCGCTCAAACCGTGGTTGTTTTCGCCCAGCGGAAACCCTATGCTACGAATCCGATCCCCGATTGATCCGCATCTTGCCCGATGAGGTACCCTGAGTCGTGACCCAGCTGGACTTCCTGCTCATCGACGTGTTCACCGACCGCCCCTTCGGGGGGAGTCGGCTGACGGTCTTTCCCGATGGCGGCGACCTGCCGGCGGAACTCATGCAGCAACTGGCTCTGGAGATGGGGCCGGGGGAGACGGTCTTCATCCTCACCGGTACCGAACCCGAACCGACCAACGCCAGGCTGCGCGTCTTCACGCCGCAGGTGGAGCTCCCGTTCGCCGGGCACGCCATCATTGGCGCTGCCTTTGCCGAGGACGAACTGAAGCGCCGGCGGCCCGCTACCGAGCCGATGATCTGGGATCTAGAGGCCGGACACTATTCGGTCGAGACACGGGCGTCGACCGAGGGGCGAATCTACAGCATGTGTCACGACGCTCCCTCCTTCCTCGGCGAGTATTACCATCGCGGCAAGGTCGCTCGGGCCCTGGGTCTGGCAGAGAGCGACCTGGCGATCACCGGCCTGCCCTGCGAGATCATCTCCACCGGTTTGCCCATTCACATCGTACCGGTGGGCTCGCTGGCGGCCGTGCGGCAGGCTCAGTGGCGACGACGCGAGACCGACAGCATCTGTCGCGACCTTGGTTTCGCGGATTTTTTCCTCTTCACGTTCGAGACCGAGCGTCCGGAGGCCATGGTCCACTGTCGCATGTTCGCGCCGCACTTCGGCATTCCCGAGGATCCGGCCAGCGGTGCGGCGTTCGGTTCGTTGGCGGCCTACCTTGTCAAGCATCGCCTTGCCCGAGGTGGCCAGAGGTTGGCCTTCGAAGGTGAGCAGGGTCTGGAGATGAGGCGACCCAGTCGACTCTTCGTCGAGGCCGACATTCAGGACGGCCGCGCCGTGGACATCCATGTGGGCGGCCAGTGCGTACTGGTGGGTCGCGGTCAGATCAAGCTGCCGTAGACTCACGATCCCGCGGCGGTCTGACCGCTGCTTCCGAATCACGGAGGACAATCGATGACCCGATCTGCCGGACTGGCTCCCGAGATGACCGAGATGGTCATCCAGACCCTCAAGCAAGTGGTGCAGCGCGAGCTACCCGACAGCAAGATCCTCGAACTGGACGAGCAAGACGTTTTTCCAGAGGAACTCATCCGGAGGTTGCTGTCGCCGGACGTGGGGCTCCATCTCATCTTCCTGCCCGAGGCGGTGGGCGGCCTCGGCGGTGGCGCCCGCGATATCTGTCAGGTGAGCGAGGAAATGGCCACCATCGATCTGGGCGTGGCCACGGCTTTCCTGGCCATTCTCCTGGGCACCGACCCCATCATCGTGGGTGGCACCGAGGAGCAGAAGAACAACTGGCTGCCGCGCATCGCCGCAGGTCTGATCGTGGCTTATGGCGTGACCGAACCCGAGGCGGGCAGCAATGTCGCTTCCCTCAAGACCACTGCCGATCCCATCACCGATGCAGACGGCACGGTCACCGGCTACCGGCTCAACGGCGTCAAGCAGTTCATAACCAACGGTGGTGTGGCCGAGTTCATCACCATTCTGGCCAAGACCCCTGGCGGCCCCTCGTTCTTCGTGGTGGAGAAGGGCGCGCCCGGACTGTCGGCCGGAAAGAAAGAGGAGAAGCATGGCATTCGTGCTTCCAATACCGCTTCGGTGATCCTCGAGGACGTGGAGGTGCCGGCCGGTAACCTGATCGGCGTCGTCGAGGGTGAGGGGCTGAGGCAAGCCAACGCGGTCTTCGGCTACACGCGACTCATGGTGGGGTCCT
>QNDV01000305.1 GCA_003646045.1 bacterium | reverse complement strand
CTCCGCGCAAGAGCTCGCCAGTGGCCAGGCGCAAAGCATCACGGAGTTCCGCCTCGTCACCGCCGGTACCGGCAGCGGCCAGAGTCCGCCGGGTCGCCGCAGCCAGGCGGTCCAACGGTATTTGTCGCAGGAGATCCTGGATGGCAGGCTTCCTTGTCATGGACCCGAAGGCGGAGCTACCGCCAACTTGCGGAATGAGAATATATTATCACACATTATGACATTCACCTGCAACCATCTTTTGCGCCATGTACCATTGCGGTCCACCTTTTGCAGATGCTACTTTGTAACGATCAAACTCGATCCCAGGTCGCCCCACTGTCAAGGAGGACTCGCTTGCTGGCTCGATCTGCTCCCCGGAGGGGAGAACGGACGATTACCTGGGCCCTCGCCCTGAGTCTCGGGATACTCATCCAACTCGCTGCCTGTTCGAACGTTCCAGAACCTCAGACGGACGCCACGACAGCCATGGCCGGGGTGGACACTCTCGGTCTGCCGATCGTCACCGAACTCGATACCGTGCCCGACACCCTGCCCGACTGGCCCGATCCGCCCCCTGGCGCCTCCTCACCCGCCGACTGGGAAGGCATCTACCAGGATGCGCTCACCGCCGCCGCCGCAGGTCGTCCGGAGCAGGCCGAAGATCTTCTTTTCACCCTCCAGGAGCTCACCACCGGGCCCGAGGTCGCCGACGCCGACAGCCTCTACATCCAGCATCGACGTAGTCTGGAACGCAGAATCACACTCATGGCGGGACTTCTGGCCGAGCAACGCGCGTACGCCGGCGCCCAGGGTGAGGCTGATTCGGTGCTGACGGCCGCTTACCTTGGTCTGCGCGGTTTCGGCTTTCCCGACACCCTGGTTCCCGCCACCGGCACCCAGCTTCCCCGGCTGCAGGCTGACCTGTTCAAGGTCCAGCACTCCAAGGTGGACCGCTGGATCGACTACTTCACCGGCCGGGGCCGCCGCCACTTCCAGGTCTGGCTCGACCGCAAGGCCGAGGTGGACTCGTTGATAACCGGCATCCTGGTGGCCGAAGGCCTCCCCCCTGATCTCATTTACCTCTGCATGATCGAGAGCGGACTCAGCACCCGGGCACGATCCAGCGCAGGAGCCGTGGGCCCCTGGCAGTTCATGCCCGCGACCGGGCGTGCATACGGCCTGCACCGCTCCTGGTGGGAAGACGAGCGCCGCGACCTGGTCAAGGCCACCCACGCCGCCTCCAGCTACCTGCGCGACCTCCACGACGAGTTCGGCGACTGGGCACTGGCCCTGGCGGCCTACAACTCGGGCGAGGGGCGCGTACGCCGCCAGCTCCGCCTCAATGGCCACGACAACTACTGGGACTACCGACTCCCGCGTCAGACCGTGGAATACGTCCCGAAATTCATCGCGGCCGCGCGGATCGGCAGAGATCCCGAGGCATACGGATTCGAGGTGAAGGCGCCTGACCCATTGCAGTGGGACGACCTCGCCGTCAACGACGCCACGGACCTTGGCCTGGTGGCCCAGTGCGCGGGCGTCGACGAGGCGGCAGTGGTCAAGCTGAACCCCGCCCTGTTGCGCCGCGCCACGCCGCCGGGAGCCAAGCAGTACCCGGTGCGGGTGCCCGCAGGCACGGCGGCGCTGGCCCGCCAGGAACTGCGCAAGATCCCCGCCCACAAGCGACTGACCTGGCGCAAGCACGAGGTGCAGCGCGGCGAGACCCTCGGCCACATTGCAGCGCGCTGGGGAACCTCGGTGCGGGCGGTCCAGGAGGCCAACAGCCTGGGGCGCTCCACGCTCATCCATCCCGGCGACCAGTTGCTCATCCCCATGCCCCACGACCTCTCCGCCGAGGCCCGCAAGCGGGCCGAGAAAGCCGGACGTTACGTACCGCCGCAAGGCTACGAGCGCGTGACCTACAAGGTGCGCAAGGGTGACACCCTGGGAGCCATTGCCCGCCGACTGGGCGTCTCGGTCTCCCACCTCAAACGGGTCAACGGGATTCAGAATCCCCGGCGCTTGCGGATCGGGCAGACGCTGTCGGCGTACCGCCCCCCGGTAAACACTTCTTGACCGAAGGTCAGGAGCAAATTGGAAGCGGCCGCCCACTGGAGGCGGCCGCTTCTGGTTCAGATCCAGGATGTCTAGAATCGAACCGAAATGCTGATGCGGTGGGTGACTTCGTCGATATCCAGAGTATCGCCGGCGTAGGCGTAATCCACGGTCAGCGGATGCAAGTATAGACCGGCGCCCGCCGTCATGTGCTCGTTCTCGAAACCACTATCGAAACCGCCGCGCACGTAAACCTTCCGACTGAAACCCAGCTCGAGTCCCCAGTGACTGTTCACGCTCATGGAGCCCGAGGACCACTGATCGGCTTCGCCCCGGTTCTCGAAGCGGAACTCGAAGCTGGACGCCAGGATGATGTCCATGCGCGCGCCGGCCAGGTGCCAGTCATATGACAGACCTGGAACCACGGCCGGATAGATGACCTCGTTGCGGCCGGTGCTCCAGCTCAGGTAGGTGGTGGTGATGTCCTGCAACTTGAGGCCGAAGTCCAGGGAGCCCCAGAGGTCCGGCCTGAGAGCACCCAGATCGGCGCCGATGCCCATGCTCGAGTATTGCCCCACGGACTGGCGCACGAACTTGAGCGAGCCGCCCCACATCCAATTCCCGGTGCGTTCACCGTAAGAGAACATCAGGCTGTATTCCTGGTCGCTCTTGAATTCGATCTGGTCCCGGATTTCCGGATCCCAGATACCTGCTTCCAGTTCGTCGTCGGACACCGTGCCGTCACCGTCGGTGTCGAGGGCGTCGAACAGATGCTCGGTGAAGGGAATGTCATCGATGCCCAACCGGATGAGCGAGATGCCGAAACCGCCGCTCTGGCCGCCCAGAAGCGACCAGCTGGTCGGCAGGACGAACGAGGCGTAGGTCCGATCCACCAGGTCGCCAAAGCGCTCGGAATGCATGATCATCAGTTCGGGCGAACTGATCTGTCCCAGGCCGGCCGGGTTCCAGAACGTGGCCGACGGGTCGTCCGCTATCGAAGTAAAGGCGCCGCCCATGCCCAGGGCGCGGGCGCCACCGCCGTTTTCCATGAAAGCACCGGCGAATTTCGCGGCCGAGGCCGGCAACGCGGTCAGGCACGAAAGTGCCACCAAGACGCACAGCACCGCGCCCCGGCGTCTCCGCCAGACCCGAAACTCCTGCATGGCTGCCTCACTGACCAGGGGTAAGGTGACGTGTGACAAGAGGGTGATGCCTTTCTGAGTATACAACATGGCTGGGCGGTCGCCAAGCATGGTACGGTGAATTGTGTGGTCAGCAGCTTCTCATCCCAGACCGTAGTGCTTCAACTTGCGGTAGAGCGTCCGTTCACTGATGCCGAGCTGAACGGCTGCTCGGCGTCGATTGCCGGCGGTGGTCTCGAGCGCCGCGGCGATGAGTGCTTTCTCCGCGCTCTGCAAGTCGCCGCCTCCGGCCGGCGGTTCCAGGCCCTGTTCGTGGAGCAGGGTTTCGACCACGTGGCCGTCGGCGGGGATGGCACCACCGACCAATCCCGTCAAACTACCGCCAGAGGCCGAGAGTTCCACCAGATGGGCCTTGATCTCCTTGATGTCCTGCCGCAACTCGAGCAAGGTCGAGGCCAGAACTCCCGGATCGAGACGGTCGGCGCCCGGAACCGGATCCACCAGGACCGGCAGGTATCGGGATCGACCAGCGCTGCTCCTGGGTCCGAGATCCGAGGGCAAATCGTCTACGTCGATCAACCCCCGTTGCTTCATGACCACTGCGGCCCGGACCACGTTGCGCAGCTCCCGGATATTCCCTGGCCAATCGTGCTGCTTGAGCAACTGCTTGGCATGCCGGCTGAAGCCACGAACGGCCAGACCGTGCTCGCGATTCTCTTCGTGCAGGAAGTGGTCGGCCAGGATCAGGACATCTTCCTGGCGTTCCCTCAGCGGTGGCGTTTCGATGACGACAACGCGCAGACGATAGTAGAGATCCTGGCGAAACTGACCGGTCTCCACGGCGCGCATGAGGTCGCGGTTGGTCGCCGACACCAGGCGAATGTCGCTGCGCATGATCCCCTTGCCGCCCACCGGCGTGAATTCGCCCGTCTCCAGAGCCCGCAGAAAACGTGTCTGCATGCCCAGGGGCATCTCCCCCACCTCGTCCAGGAACAGGGTGCCGCCGTTGGCG
>QNDV01000304.1 GCA_003646045.1 bacterium | reverse complement strand
GGATGCTCCGAGCTGCCGAAATTCGAGAAGGAAAGCATGGCTACGCGCGGTTCGACCCCCAGTGACCGGCTCATGGTGGCGGCCAGCAGGGCGATCTCCGCCAACTGGTCGGCGTCGGGGTCTATATTCACGGCGCAGTCTGCCATGATCACGACCTCCTTGGGCAGCAGCAGCAGATAGTGGCTGGAAATGCGGCTGATACCCGGAGCCGGCCCGATAACCTCGAGGATGGTCTGCAACGTCTGGGTGAAATGTGTCGACAGGCCCGCGATCATCATGTCCGCATGGCCGCTATGAACCATCATGGCTGCGAAGTAGTCTCGCTGACGGAGGCACTCCATGGCCGAATCCCGGATGATGCCGCGTCGCTGGCGCATGGCGAAGTACTCGTCGACATATGTCTCAAGTTCGGGAGCCTGTTCGACATCGATGATCCTTGCTCCACCCATGTCCAGGCCCAGGTACTCGACCCGCTCCCGGATCCGGTCCTCGGGTCCCAGCAGGATAGGTTCGACGATCCCCTCGTCCATCAGGATGCTGCAGGCACGGATCAGGGTATCGTTGCAGCCTTCGGGGAACACGACCCTGACCCGTTTGTGGCGGGCGCCCATGGTCAACTCGCGCATCTTCTCCCGCCCCGTGCCGATCCGGACCGACAGGCTTTCCTGGTAATCGGAGGGATCAGCGGGCTGTCGTGCCAGTCCCTCCCGAACTGCTTGCTCGGCCACGGCCACGGATTCGCGAATGAAAATGCGGGGATCAATGGGTTTGGGCAGCAGGTATTCGGGTCCGAAGGTGCAGCGCTGTCCCGTGTAGGCACGTTCCACTTCCTCCGGAACATCTTCGCGAGCCAGTTCGGCCAAGGCGCGGGCGGCGGCCAGCAACATGTCCTCGCTGATACTCGTGGCCTGGACATCCAGGGCGCCGCGAAAAATGTAGGGGAAGCTCAGAAGGTCCATTACGGCATTGGGAAACTGTCCGAGACCCGTAGCCACGATGACATCCTGGCGCGCGGAACGGGCCTCCATGTACCCGATCTCAGGCTCGGGGGTCGCCAGGGCGAAGACGATGGGATACCGGTTCATCGAACGGATCATCTCCAGATCCAGTACACCGCCGGACGAGGCACCAAGTAATACGTCGGCACCCGCCAGTCCCTGGGCGAGATCTGTCAACGGGGAGGCCACCGCGAAATCCCGCTGATAAGAATCCAGCCCTGCCCGGTCGGGATGCACCAATCCTTTGACGTCGTACATCAGGAGATTCTCGTCGGCGACCCCCAGCCGGCGCAGTAATCTCGCGCACCCTATGCCTACGGTGCCCGCACCGCACAACACCACCCTGGCTGCGCCGACCTGCTTGTCTACCAGCTCGAGCGCGTTGATCAACGCCGCCACGGCTACCACGGCCGTGCTGTAGAGGTTCTCGTGGAAGATGGGAATTTCCATGACCTCCCGGAGTCGATCGTAGATCTCCAGCCCGCGAGGCGCCTTGATGTCCTTGAGATTCACGCCGCCGAAGGTTGGCTCCAGAATGCGGACCGTCTCGACAAAACCGTCGATGTCGTCACAGTCCAACTCCAGGTCGTAGACGTCGATATCGGCCAGACGCTTGAAGAGGATCGCAATACCCTCCTGCATGGGTTTGGCCGCCAGCGGCCCCAGGTCGCCGAGACCGGGAATGGCCGAACCGTCAGTGACGGCGGCTACCAGATTCCCCCTGGCCGTGTAGCGGTAGACGGCGGATGGATCCTCGGCGATCTCCTGCGAGGGAAACGTCGCCCCGGGCAGATACGCCAGCCGCAATTCACGTGGAGTAAGGCAGGACTTGGTCGGGTTGACGGCAATCTTGCCCGGGCGGTCCTTGGCGTGATAGTCGAGCGAGTCCTGTTTCCTGATCACTGCGCTTCCTCCGCGTGGTTGGATTCTGATGAACCTTCGCCGTCACCGGGCAGGGGGTGATGAGACAGGGTATCCCGCAGATCAGAGGCGTGGATTCCGATGGGCCTCGCCTGCAACAGCCAGACCTTCACACCCTCGACGGCGAACTCCAGGTCCAGGGGATAGCCGTACGCCCTCTCCAGCCGCAACGCCTTGGACACCAGTTCGGCCAGCTCCAGGTATTCCAGCGCCGGGCGCATTCGCTGATGGTAAAGCGTGGGCACAACTCGCGTGCCCCCGCCACGACGTTTGTCGAGGACTACCTGGGTAGTTTTGTCGTTGGTGATGTAGTTGATCCGCAGGGACAGGTCTTCGGGGTTCGTATTCTTGACGATGGTTATCATGTCGGTGGCGACCAGACCGCTCACCACACCCTCGCCCAGACCAAGGCCCGCATTGACCAACACTTCCCGGTGGTCGTGCGCAGGTGCGTTGACCGTCTGCATCACTCCCGACGCCCGCGCCGGGACCATGAGCTGGATGATCACACCACCTCCCGGTCGTTGCAGGATATCGCCGGCAGCCTCCCGCGTGTGCAGGGCCCGTTCGGTCCACAGTCCGGCCCAGGCGAGTTTCAGGTGCCGGCAGACCGACTCCCCGCCACGTACATGCAGGAAGGTGTCGTATTCCCCCGCGCGTGAAACGGTCTCCGTGTCCTCATCACCTGACGACGACCGCACGGCCACATCGGTGTCTTCCCGCCCACCGATCAGGTGCTCATAAGCTGCGAGAACTTCCCTGGCCAGATCCTCCGGAATCGGGATCGACATCCAGAGATCCCTGGTGAGTGCCGACTTCCGGCTGTTGTCCAGATCGTCCCTTCCGAGAATCTGTCTGATTCCGTGCTCGAGAGTCGCCTCGTCATCGACCATCTGCCGCAACATCCGATCCAGGGACCGGTCGGTCACCACGAACCAGCGCGGTACCACATCTTCCCCCACCAGACGCCCCAACTCGGCGAGGTTGGCCGCTTTCCAACCGATGAATTGATTCAACTCGTAACCGCAGGCATCGCCGACGAGTACCTGATGTGGTGAAGCACGCTCCAGTGACGCTTCGTCCGCTCTTGCCAGACTCCTGCGTCGAGCCAGAACGCGCGACCTCCGGGAGGGTCGCGATCCTAGCACCGTGTCGAACCCTTCAATCCTGCGCAGGAGATGGCGATGCGTATACGCCACCCCCTTTCTCCCGGAGGAGTCCAGAAGTTCGTCGATTGTATCCTCGCGCAACGTCATGAGCCGTTCACGGGCAACGATACCGACACCTGTGACCCGCCGCGTATCGGGAACGATATGCATGTCCATACCGCAACCGGTCAACACGTCGGCCGCACCGACCAGGGCCTTGAACGCATGAATGACCTTCAGCCGCAAGCCGAGGATCTCACTGAGGCAAATTGAAGTGGGCACGGCCTCGCGGACGATAGCCACGGACGTTTCCAGTCTTTCGGCCAGGATACGAACGATCCCTGCCAGTCGTTCGCGGGCAGAGTCGCCGACGGTTGTGTTTTCCAGGAGGCGGGATGTCAGGAGGATCCGGTCTTCGCCGGCCACATATGCGAACGACCGCCCCAACGAGATCTCCTCCACCGCGAAAGCCCCCAGTACGGGATCCCGCAGGCGGTCCAGGGCCTTCTCCAGGATGTGCCTCGCGCGCAGCCTCAATGCCTGGACCTCCATTGTATCCGCGGTCTCGCTCAGGGCCTGATGTCTGCGACCGGCGTCGTCCAGCATCCTGAAACCCTCGTGAAGAGCCAGGGCGTCCCGCTCCTGGCCGAGGACCTGCACTACACCCGCATCCGCATCCAG
This sequence comes from bacterium, assembly GCA_003646045.1. Next base: position 459 of record QNDV01000304.1, on the reverse strand, counting down.
CACGATGAGATCGCCCTCTTGGATCTCGTCCCGGCGCCGCTCGACAACACGTCGCGATCCCACGTCGAAACCATGCCAGCGCCGGACATCGACCTTGTAGACGGGAGTCGTGAACCTGAGGCATTTTCGCCTCCGCTTTTCCCGACAAAACTCGGCGTCGGTGACCAGGGCCGGTTTACCGAACTGCAGGGCCAGTAACGCGGCATGGCTAAGGACGGCTCCGCCTGTCGATACGATGCCGGCGGCGTGCAGCAGGTGGGTGGCGTCCGCCGGCCTGATCTCACGTGCAATAAGAATGCCGCCGTCCAGGCTCTCGGGGCTGTGCCCGGTGGTCTCAAAGACGGCGCGTCCCATGACCCTGCCCGGCGACGCGGACATTCCCGGCAGGAGTCGCCTATCGTCCCGGGATTCCAGACGCGCCGCAGGATCCTGACGCGAGGCCAGGAGTCTCATTTCCGC
>QNDV01000303.1 GCA_003646045.1 bacterium | reverse complement strand
CGGGATGGCCTGCAGGTGTGGATTGCAGTAGGGTGCGAAGTGACGATATACGCCGGTGGCCACCCCCGAGGTCAGTTGCCACGCCAATACGACCATGACCAGCACCGCGGCACCCGCCACAAGTGTGGAGCGTCGGTCGGATTCAGAAAATAGCCGGCGCCATGACACCATCGACAACCTTTCCATGGGGAGACGGCCCCGCTGCGGGCCGCCTCGCGGTAAGTGTACCATTGCCTTGACGCATCTGCCCACACGCATAGTTACCGGCAGCCAAACGCGATGAAACCTCACACCAGTGACCTGCGTCTTGCACAGTGGACACCCAGAACCGTTCCCGGGAGGAACTATCCATGACCAGCCGTCGCCCCCTCGTATGCCTGTTGTGCCTGGTTCTGTCCACCGGTTTGCTGCCCCGGCCCACGGCAGCCGGCGGCTTGGGCGTACCCACTTCCCGGGCCGGACTGGGTTTCGGCAATCTGCCCGGCTTCTCCGGTATCCGCTTCAACTTCCGCGACCGGAATGTGGACCGGGTGGCCGGTATCAACTTCTCGGTTTGGCCCTCGTCGCAAAACAGCAAGTCACTCTACCAGGGGTTGAACGTGGCCCTGATCGGCCACCGCTCTGGCCTCACCCAGGGCATCGCCCTGGGTGGCATTGGTCTGGCGGGAGGGGACTTCCAGGGTCTGACCGCCGGCCTGATCGGTATGGGTGCCGACAACATGGCCGGGATCGGCCTGGCAGGCATCGGTATCGGGGCGGCTGACATGCAGGGTATTTTCGTGGGTGGCCTGGGTGTCGGCGGTAGCAGCATCACCGGCCTCGCTTTCGGCGGCCTGGGCGTGGGCGGCGACGACATCACCGGCCTCGCCTTCGGCGGCTTGGGCGTGGGCGGCGACGACATCACCGGCATTGCCCTGGGCGGCCTGGGCGTGGGCGGCAACGATATCACCGGCATTGCCTTGGGCGGCTTGGGCGTGGGCGGCAACGACATCGCTGGCGTTGCCGCCGGGATCCTGGGAGTGGGTGGCAACGACCTGCAGGGCCTGTTCGCCGGCGGTGCCGTGGGTGGCGACAGGCTGCGCGGAGCCGGCCTGTCTGTGGGGTATCTCAAGCTGGATGAACTGCGCGGTCTGGGCACCGGAGCCTACACCAACCTCAAGGAGCAGCGGGGTCTGTGCATCGGGATCTTCAACCGGGCACGCAGCCTGCACGGAGTGCAGATCGGCCTGCTCAACTTCGCCGGCAACAATCCCCGCGGACTGCGATGGCTACCAGGTATCAACGCCCATTTCTGATCGACCGGAGCGCCACCCTGCGCAGGCGCGAACCGGGAAACTCCCACTTTGAAAGCAGTCTTTCTTGACCAGCCGTATTTTGGCGGGCAAGTTTCATGAAATATGGATTCCGCAACGGTTCCGGAGGATAAATATGCCCTCGCTCCGCGGTCGCCAACGATTTGTCCTGGCGGGTCTCATCATCCTGGTTGTAGTGGTGAGCTCCCGCTGGTCCCATCTCATCAATGCCATGCTGCCCGCGGACAGCCGCCCGGTGTCCATGACTTTTGCGGTGGAGCCACTGGATGGGGAAGCCATCCAGGTAGTGGCTGACGACCTGGCGCGGGTGTTGCCGGGGCACGACCTCGCCCACGTGGAATACTTCGCCGACGCTGACCTGAACGTCTATGAAGGGCCCCGGACGTGCCTGGCCTGCCATGAGGAAGTGAGCTGGACCGGCCGCGACGGCGTTGTCCACGCCGAAGACCTCATGGCCAACCTGACCGCCAGCGCCCACTACCGCTTCCATACCAGTGAGCACACTGATGTCTGGGGCTTCAACGGCGAGTCGGCCGACGGTTTTGCCATGGGCAAGATCAATCGCCCCTGCCCCAAGCCGGGCAGTTTCGCCATGACGGCCTGGGCGGAACTGGTGGTGACCCAGGCGGGAGACACCCTCAGCGAGGGTTGCGGACAATGCCACATCGGCGGCCAGGCCCAGGCCCCCCTCGGCGAGATGATGCCCCTGTACCGCACCCTGTCGGTGGAGACGGCAGCTATCGACTGTCTGATCTGCCACGCCGCGGCCTACGACATGACCCGCAAGCAGGTGGTGCGCGACGCCAACGGACGCTTGCGCTGGGGGCAGGACCGCAGCCTCAGGGCAGCGCTGTCGGTGGGCCGTCCTACCGCCGAAGCCTGTCTGCGCTGCCACCAGCACAATATGGGTGGTGACATCCATATCGAACCCGATGCCGAGGAGTTTGCCCCCAGCCTGGTAGGCAACGACGGCACACGCCCCCGGGTGCTGCATCCCGGCTCCAAGCGCGGCGTACCATTCACTCCGGCCTGGGACGTGCACGCGGCCGCCGGCCTGGAATGCCTGGATTGCCATGCCACCGAAGGCCACCGCATCGCCAAGGGAACCCACACCACCACCATGATGGCCAACGACCTGCCGGGCGTGGCCGTGTCGTGCCTGGACTGCCATGAGATGCCGGTCCACACCGACCTGCCCCGGGGCGACGCCATCGACGAGCACGAACAGAGGTTGGCCTGCCAGGTCTGCCACATCCCCTCGCTGCATCCGGACAACGCCAGCCGCCGTGATTTTGCCACCACCGAATTCGAAGACCCGCCCGGCATCCACATCTATCACGACATCCTGAAGGAAACCGAACCCGGCAAGGGCATCGCCTACGCCTGGTGGAACGGTGACGCCACCTTCCTGGGCAACCCCATCGGCGACAATCCCAACGGTGCGGGACTGTACCGGTTTTATACGGCCGACGAGCGCTGGCCCGAGTTCGCCGACTTCGATTACGCAAACTGGTACGAAGAGACAATGCGCCCCATAGCGCGACTCAAACCCTCCAAGTTGTACGCCATGAAGCGCTTCAACGGCCGGCAGCATATCGACCTGGCCAACATCGGACCCTTCGGCGGCATGTTCGTGCCCTACAACCTGCCTGCCTACTACCGCGACGGTGATCCCGACGCGGCGGCGCAGCAGGAGATGCACAAGTCCATGATGGGGATGATGTACGGCTGGATGTTCAAGATCTATATGCTGGACCGCTTCATGGACTTCATGGCCATCGACGGCTGGAACACCCGGGCCCTGGACGACCTGCGACAGGGGCGCAACCTCGAGGCCCGTTGGCTGCCCAACGACGCCATGATGGAATTGAGCCACGGGATCCGCCGTGAGGGAGCCTTGACCTGCGACCGCTGCCACGGACCCGACGGCGTGCTGGACTGGCAGCAGCTGGGTTATACCGAAGTGGAGATAGAGTCGCTCAGCGAGGCACGCTGAATCAAACGGGCCGCCGGGCGGCCAGGGCCGCGGCGATGCTGCGGCTGACCGGCAGGCGGAACGATTCGGGCGGCGCGAAGGTCCAGAACTCGTCCAGCTCGCGGTTGCCGGTAGTGCGCTCGTAGACCAGGGCCTGGGTCAGAAGGTCCAGGCGGTCGGCGTCGCGGACCAGTTGTGCCTCGGGCGTCTCCCCGGCTTCGAATTCGTCCCAGATCCCACGCCAGTTCGCAAAGGCATCGAGCCCCTCGCCCAGTTCGTCCATGGCCGCCGCCTCGGCCAGGGCCTTGGCTCCCGGCGGCAGCAGGCGCGACGCTCCCAGGGACAGGTCTCCGGTAACTCCCTCGGCCAGATCGTGGAGTACGGCCATGGTCAGGATCTTCGCCCGGTCGGCGTCCGGCGCAGCCACCTCCGCCAACAACAGGGCAGCCATGGCCACGCCGTGGCTGTGATCGGCCACGCTCTCGGGTTTGGGCACACCACGCTGCACCCAGCCCGTGCGGGTGGTCGACTTGAGGCGGTTGGCCTGCAGCAGGAAGCGGACGAGGCGGTCGGTATCAGCCACGATCAGTCCCGACGAAAGAGGGAGGGGTCCTGCAGCTTCATCACGTCCCCCATGTTGCCGGCCACCTTCACCTTGCCGGTCATGAAGGCCGTCATGGGATTCACCGACCCGTCCACGATGCCCAACCAGGTCTCGTCGCTGGTGGTGATGGTGGTGGTGGCGTCGTCGGTGCGACCTTCGGTGACCTCGCAGACACCGCCGCCGATGCGCAGGACGAATTCGCCGCCGTTTGAACCATCGATGAGAAACAGGAAGACGGCCTGCCAGTCGCCGGCCGCCGTGCCGTCAAAACGGGTAGCCATCTCGGTGAAGAGGGTACGGCAATCCATGGGCGCTCTCCGGGGG
>QNDV01000302.1 GCA_003646045.1 bacterium | reverse complement strand
GGTGATGCCTTGTGTCCCAACCGTCACCACCGAAACCACCGGTTCCCGCGACTGTGGAGGCCCTTCACCTTTACCGCATCCCCCCAACAGCATGGTAACGGCCAAGGCGATCGGGATCACCTTTCTGACAAGTGTCTTTGCACTGGACTGCATGGAAAATCCTCCCTGTGGGTTCACAGATCCGAATCGGTTCCCGAAAATCACGAAACCAGAAGGCCTTTGAAGAAAATGTTCAAGAAAACGTCTGGATCCTGTGGATAGGACCTGTTTTCCGGGTCCTCTAGATTGCCAATAAGAATGGCGTTGGTGAGACTATCGAGGGCAACGGCCAAGAGATACGGATCGGCGATGTTATTGAAGCGTTTCTTCTTGATGCCGTTGGCAAAAACCATCGTGAGTTTCGCCATGAATTCGGCATGCCGGATTCTGATCTCTTCATCGAGCCCGGCCTTGAAATTGAAACGGATTCCGCTCGTTTCCTGGAAGTAGAGCCGGACGATCATCATGTTTTCATAAAAGACCTCCGCTTTGGCGGTGAGGAAATTCCGCAGCATTTCGGTCTCTTCGCTCCCGGCGTCGATTGCGCTGGTGACTTCATGGATGAATTTTTGGGATAGCTCACTTAGCAGGGTGCCATAAAGGTGTTCTTTGTTATCGAAGAAGTTGTACAGGGTGCCGATGCTGAACTCCGACCTGTCGGCCACTTGCTGCATGGAAACATTGTGAAATCCGTATTCTGAAAACAAGTACAGAGTCGCATCCAGAATCTCTTGTCGGTGCTTCAGCTTTTCCCTTTCCCGACGTGTCAACTCATTCTTGGACATGATTGGACCCCTCTCTCCGTGAATCTCGCATCAATTAATGCAGGTATGCTCATAATATGAAGCTGGATTCAATATAATAGATGTTTGTTGCCTGTCCAGAAATATCTAAAGTGTTTTTTTGTGATAGAGATTTAATTTTTAACGATTGATACGTAGCCACAAACGGACTCAATCATCAGGGGCAGGATCATGCAGTCGAAAACCAGGCGAGGAATGGGTGAAAAGGGATCGTCCTCGCCCGAACAAGCCAGGCGGGAAAATAGTGCATCGACAGCCCCGACCAACATGGTGGCCAACAGATGGGGGTCATGGGGCTTCAAGTGGCCCGACTCCATGGCCTCGGTTAGAAGATCACAGTTCGTCGTGACATAGATGTCCTGATAATGCACCTTCAGATCTGTAAAAAGCGAAGGATTCTCACGCAGGTGGATGAGGGCCCGATCCGGATCGGAATTGGCCACGTCAATGGCAGCTTGCAGGACATTCATCAGCCGCTGCACGGGAGGAAGATCGGGTTCATTGGCCTGCAGTGATGAATTGTGAAGACGCTCCAGGAAGGTCCCGACAATATGCAGAAATAGGCTTTTCTTGCTGGGAAAGAATTTGTAGATCTTTCCCACGGAAAAGCCCGACTCGTCAGCGATCTCGGACATCGAGGTCTGTTCAATCCCATTGGCCGCAAACAGCTTTGAAGCCGTATCGAGAATATCCCGGCGATCGGACTCCAGGGATTTTTTCCTGCGTAAAACCCTCCTGGAAGGAACCTGGGAATCGTCCATTTTTCTCCAGTCTAGCCTCTCGACTCTAAAAGGAATTTTGCCTCATAATATGAATCCAATCTCGTTTTGCAAGGGCAATTTTTGTAACACCCTACAATAAATGGGGGTAAATCTGGACATCCGCCCGACAAGGACCTATTTTACCCTGGAGTGAACATGGCTTCGATAATTGAAGATTGCGTCATATACCATGTCGCGTGCCGGCTGGCGACGCGATTAGACCGTGACGAGGCTGGGGCTTTCAGGCGAAGGGAACCTGTCATGACTCCTATCCCGGATTGCCAAACCTCCTGCTATTCGCTGGAGATTCAGGAGTCCGTTGCCATCATTCGTTTTACCGGCGACATCTACGAGTTGGGAGCCTGTCTGGGCTCGAAGGATGCCTTCATGTCCACTATCGGGTCGCTGAGCAGGTCACCAGAAATACGGGTGCTTCTCCTGTTGAACTCCCCCGGCGTGCTGGGCGATGAGAACTACTGCAGCTTCGTTTCCAATGCCATCAAAGCCAGGGCGGGCGGCGCGGATCGCCAATATCAAGGCGGAGCATACAGCGATGATCCGATCCTGTTCGAGAGGATGACCAACACCCTCAACCAATTTGTCTGCGAGATTCTGGCTTTCGGCAAACTCCTCATCGTCGGATTCGAGGGAGATGTTGCTCCACCGTTCTTTGGCGTTGGCCTGGCCGCAGACTATCGGTATGGAACCGATGAGATGACATTCCATCCCTCACACATGAAGCTCGGGATACCCCCGGGTGGCGGCTTGGGCTTCCTGTTGCCCAGGTTTATCGGCCACGGGAAGACCAGGGATCTTCTTCTTTCCGACAAACCGACCTCGGCCCGTGAACTGCATCGGCTCGGGCTGCTTGACGACCACCTTCCCTGTGACGGTTTCCGAAATGAGTGCATAAACATGGCGAAAGACCTGGCAAAGATGCCGCCCGCAACGATCACCGGGACGAAAGCCGTCATCAACTTCTCATCGCGGGATCTGCCGGAATTTCTCCAGTACGAAGACAAAATTACTGCACGAACGATTGTGCAAATGCTGTCCCAGAAAAGGTGATCGGACCATGAAATCAGCAGATCCAACAACCTGTTTCGACCAGAATCCCTTGGAGTGCCGCCGGAAAATCCTGGTTGCCGCAAACGATCTTATTTCGGAAATCGGATTTGACCGTACCACCATGGGAATGGTCGCGGAAAAATCGGGGATTTCGTTGAAAATGCTTACAGGCCGATTTTCGGACAAGCAACAGATCCTGGACGAGCTGGTAGGCCACCATCTGAATATCCTTGAGGGAATTCGCGCACTTACCCGCTCTGATCCGGCGAGTTCTCCGCTTCAATGCATGAAACGCGAATGGAAACTCATGTGTGAATACATGAACACCTACCAGGGTACCGTGTTGGCCTACCAACAGAACCAACCCATGGTCGCTACTCGGGTCCAGGACCGTATCAAACGGCTAAGGGATCAAGATGTTGAACTTCTGGAAAAGGCCTGCGCATTGAGAGAGCTCCCCCGCACAAACACCGCTTCACTGGAGGCTGTCCTCCACGGGACCCTGTGGACCCTGATTCTGGAGTCTGTCCAAGAGCAGGAGTATGGGGATTTTGCGACCATTCCGGATATGCTGGCTTTAAGAGTGCTGGTTCCTTTGATACACCAAGACAGGGTCAATTGAGATAACGCTTGACCGATCCGAGTGCCCTTATAGGGACCGCTCAACCGACCGGATTGGTCCTTTCTCGCCAATTTATCGCGGCGTTACGATATGTCCCGCAAATCCCACTTGCATATTTCAAACGTCTGTTTTATCCTTCCGTTTAAATCAACCGTTCCACCGGAGGCCCCCGTGACCACTAAACCCACCACCCAGGACCGCCTGATGGACGCCGCCGAGCAGCTCTTCGCCGAGCACGGCTTCGACGACGTCTCGATCCGCGATCTGGCTGCTGCTGCGGACGTGAACGTAGCGGCGGTGAACTACCACTTCCAGGGTAAGGAGAACCTCTACCACGAGGTGATCCGGCGGCGCTTCGCCGCCCAGCGCGACCGGACCAAAGCCTCGCTGCGGGCAGCCATGGCGGACAGTGGCGAACGACCCGCGCTGAACGCCATCATCCACGCCATCGTCGAGTCCTACCTGCAGGGGGCCCTGGATCAGGACGGCGGCGCCCGCATCATGGCAGCCATCGCGCGCGAGATGCACACCAACTACGACACCCGACACCTCCTGGTGTTCAAGGAGATGATCGCGCCCATCTTCGCCACCTTCTCCGAGGCCATGCTCGAGGCGCGACCCGACCTGACCAGAAAAGATACCAACTGGCTCATCGCGTCCATCGTCGGACAGATCCACCACTTCATCATGCGGCGCGTGCGCTTCGACAGCCTGCCCGCCGACCACGAAGCGCGGGAATTCATGGAGCATGCCTTCCCCCTGCTGGCCGGACCCATGGACGAGTACATCGAACGTGTCACCACGCACATCACCCGCTTTTCCACCGCCGGCATCGACGGTATGCATCCGGAGGTCATATCATGATGCGGGTTATCCCGGCGGCCCTGTTGTACCTGGCGCTGGTCTCACTGGCCGGTTGTGCCGTGGGCCCCGACTACGAGCGACCGGATC
>QNDV01000301.1 GCA_003646045.1 bacterium | reverse complement strand
GGCTCCACCACGACCAGACCGTGATCCTCGCCGGCCCGGGCCGAACGCACCCGCATGGCGCGGCCGGGCTGCCCGACGAGCAGATCATCGAGGCCGAGCTCGAGACCGGTGCGGTGCTGGGTGGAGTCGGGATCCTCGCGATAAAACCCGACCCACGACGCGCCGACCCCATCCAGCGGATAGACCCGGCCAATCTGATGATCCACCGTCACCGCCGGGAATCGACTGAGGCGGCGTTGCTGATCCTGGCTCAGGAAGGCCTGGCGACTGAGCACCTCGTGCCGGTTGCCGGCGCCGGCCAGTTGTCGCGCTACGTCCGCGGGCTTCTGGTCGAGCACATCGGCCAGCACCTCGCTCAAAGCCGCCCGATCACGAACCAGCGAGCCCGCCACACCGACCCGGCTCGAAGCCACGGTGATGGCCAGCGGCCGTCCGTTGCGATCATGGAGATCGCCGCGGCGCGGCTTGATGGTCTGGGCCTGGAGCCACTGCCGGTCAGCCGCCTCACGAAACCTGTCGTGCTGAAAAACCTGTACCTGCACCAGACGCGCCACCAGGGTCAGCGCCACCACCAGACAAACCCCTTTCACCACGGTGAAACGGGGGTTGTCCGCGAGCCGAATCAAGGAGAGTTCTCCCCCGCCACCGCACTCGGCAACGGGTTGTTCAGGTTCCGACTCAGGCGCGGCCACAATCTCGCCCAGGTCGAGCCCGATTCCTCGACCTCGGCCGTGGCCACGATGATGGTACCGGGAATGTCGGGGCAGACGAGTCTCAGTTCAGCCTGTGCCCGCCGCATGACAACCTGGCGCGAGCTCACCGTGTTCCAGCGAACCGCCAGCTGGGCCTGGTGCGCCTCGATATTGTCGTAGTCGCGGGCCAGGTCCTGGACCTCGTGTCGCAAGGCCGTGATGGAGTTGCCGAGCTGGATGGCTCCCGCCAGCAGAAAGGTCGCCAGGATACCGGCCGCCGCCAGAGCGAAGGGACGATAACGATCAACACCTCGACGGCGCGCCATGCACCAGCCTGGCATGTCGTGCTTGGTCTCATGCAAGCCGGTCATCACGAGCTCCCTCCAGTGTCGGGCAGTATCTCGGCGCCCCGCAACTTCGCGCTGCGAGCGCGGGTGTTGGTACGGATCTCCTCGACACCGGCGGTGACCGGTCGTCGGGTCAGCACCCGCACCGTCGCGCGGTGGCCACAGCGACACTCCGGAATAGCCGGCGGACAAAGACAGTCGCGACGCTCCCGATCGAGCCACCGCTTGACGATGCGGTCCTCCAGGGAGTGATAGGCGATGACCGCCAACCGACCACCCGGCGCCAGCACCGATACCGCCTGGTCCAGCGCCGCTTCGAGCACGGTCAGTTCCTCGTTGACGGCGATACGCAAGGCCTGGAAGACGCGGCTCAGAATCGCGTTCACCGGTGCTGTCTTCGGCAACGCCTCAGTGACGGCGGCTGTCAGTTGCGCCGTGGTGCGGAGCGGTTCCGTCCGCCCCGCACCCTTGATGGCCCTGGCCAGACCCCGAGCGCCACGATCCTCCCCGAAGTCGCGTAGAATGCGGGCGAGTTCCGTCTCGTCCACCTCCACGAGGAGTGCGTGGGCCGGGCGACCGTGTTGCTGATCAAAGCGCAAGTCCAGCGGGCCGTCGGCGCGATAACTGAACCCCTTGGCCGGGTCGTCGAGCTGCCGTGAGCTGACCCCCAGGTCCAGGAGCAATCCGTCGATCTGCGGCCATCCGACCTCGACCAGGGCAGCCTCCAGATCACTGAAGCTGCGCCGCTGGCAGTGAAGTCGGGGGCGGTCGGTCGAGATCCTTCTGCAGGCCGCGACCGCCTCCTCGTCCAGGTCCAATCCCAGAACCTCCGCGCCGGCCGCCAGCAGCAGGTCGCTGTGACCGCCAAAACCGAAGGTCCCATCCACGAACCGTCGTCCCGGTCCCGGCTCCAGAAGGCCGAGTACCTCGTCCTTGAGTACCGGAACGTGTTTACGGTCGTTCATGGCACCCGAACGTGCCGTGTGGGTTCCCAGTCCGGGCGCCAGGCCCAGTGGGAAGACCCATTCTCCAGTTCTCCATCCCAGTCCTCCATGGCCAGGATGGCTCTCAGATATGCGTTCCAGCCCACGAGATGGAGTCGGTGGCGGTAGGACCGCAACCGACGCCGCCAGCTCAGTAGCAGCGACACGCAGCGATAGTCGAGGTGCTGCAATTGAGTGGCGTCCAGAACCACCAACAGATCTCGACCGACCAGGTGGCGGTCTGCTTCGCGGACCAGATGGTGCACTCCTTCACGATCGAGAATGCCAGCGAGGTGGATCCGGACGGTGCGGCCCTGAATCGTGATGCGGGGCCCGGGATCGGACCCGACCAATGCGGTGGTTTGCGGTAACCGGATCCCCTCGCTCGGCATGACGGACTCCCTTCCATCCCTGCCACCCCTCCGTGGGCGGCGCCTCTAGTCGTAAAAAGCTTCGAAGCAGTCGGCCGAGGGGTTGCCCGCGGTTTCCTGCTCGGCGTCGTAACGGCCGGGCTCCCAGAGTTCCATCCGGGTACCCACGCCGAGAATAAGCATCTTCTTGGTGGCGCCGATGGTGTCGAGATAAGCCTGCGGCACCGCCACCCTGCCCTGACTGTCCAGTGGGACTTCCTGCGAATGCTTGGCCAGCCAGCGCAAGAACCGGCGCTGGTCCACGCCCTTCTGCCGGTTCTTGACCCGCCCCAGGCTGACGGCGTACTGCCGGCAGGTCATGAGGCTGACCACGCCCTGCTGGTCCTGGGTGATCATGAGGCGGGGCGGATCATCCTCGCCAACGAGTTCCTTCTCGCGAAAACGGAACGGCAGGTTGAATCGATTCTTGCTGTCCAGGGCGCGCTCGTAGTGGCCATAGAGCATCCGCTCCTCGGCCCCATCCTTGGCCCTGTCCTGCTGCGCCTCGTTCACCGTTCGCGTCTCCTGGCGTCCCGCCTCATTTTCACCATTTACTCCCAAAAACACCCACCGAGCTACACCTGCACCATAATCGTGGGACCCAATGGGTGTCAAGCCCCATATTTGCGGCAAATGAAGTTTTATTGAAATGCCTGATAATTCCGTCGAAATGCCGTTTAAACGGAAAAATGACCCTTGAGTGGGGAAATATGGGGAGAAAAAGCTGTCAGCGGGTCAGATCGCCTCGCTGCGGCAGCAGAATCGCACCCCAGGATAGGCCTGTCGCCTGACGAAACCTCAGCAGCATGAGACCCGCACCCAGGGCGTAGGCCACACTGGAGGCCCAGGCGGCGCCCAGAATCCCCGCCCGGGGAATCCAGAGCAGGCAAAGCCCCACATTGACTACCAGGGTGACGGCGCTGGCCTGGGTGTTCCAGTGCGGTCGGCCCCGTCCAATGAAGTCGCCGGCCAGAACCACGCCTGGCGCAAAAGCCACCACCCCGGGCAAGAGCGCCCATAGCGGTCCCGCAGCGCCGGCGTAAGCCCCGTCGCGGAGCAGCCCCAGCAAGGACGGCGCGAATAGAGCCACCGGCACCGCGGCCAGCGCCGTGGCGCCCAGCCCCAGGCGAACCGCCCGCGCCGCCGTGCGATCACGTTCCTGATCGGCCTCGTCCGAGGACGTGTGAATCAACAGCGGATTGAGAGCCTCGGGCACCAGCCAGAGCAACTCCGCCCCCCACGCCGCCAGGGCGTAAACACCCACCGCGGCCACATCCAGGTATGACTCCAGCAGCAACTGGTCCAACCGCAGGAGTAGAAGGTACCCGATGGCCGAGAGCTGCCCGATCCAGCCGCGCCGCAGGATCGTTCCCAGGAGTGGCAGCAGCGCCGGCCCGCGAGAAGAGTCGGGCGAGTCTCCCGGCGGCAATGCTCGCCGCACACGAACGATCAGGTAAGACGCCGCGACCAGATGCACCAGACAGAACGACCAGATCGCCACGGTGAGGTCGAGACGTGACAGCACCAGCAGCAGAACCACCGCAACCAGATGCACCAAGGCCCGCAGCGACGCCGTCCGCGCTCCCACCACCACCTGCCCCAGCGCCAGCAGATCGTAGGTGGCCGTCTCGAAGACCAGCATGGCCAGTACCGCTGCGGTGGCGGCCACGAGCAAGGAGAGATCCCAGGTCAACGTTGACTCGAGCCACATCCGGACCGGACCGTCCCCGACGGCGACGAAACCAGCCACGAGCAGAATCAAGACGACGCCGATCCAGACCGCCTGAGCCGCCAGGATCCGTCGGGCGCCGATCT
>QNDV01000300.1 GCA_003646045.1 bacterium | reverse complement strand
CGCCCCAGCCGGTCCACGTTGTCCTGACGTGCCTGCAGGGCACGATTCTGCAGATAGTCGGCCGAAGCCTGTCCGGCCAGGGTGTAGAGCCTGTTGATGCGAACGTCGGCCTCGCGCAGGTAGTCCTGCTGCACATGGGAGGTCAGTAGTCCGCCGGCCAGGAGCATGGACACCGCGCCGGTGACGAAAGCCGCCAACGCAATGCCTACCTGCCGACTGACCAGCTTGACCGGGCTGCCCTTGGCGCCGGGCGGCAGCAGTTCGCATAGGGGTCCGTGCACTGCGGCCACGGCCCGTCCCAGGTGCAGGGTCAGGGGCCAGAGAGGTTCGTCCACTTCGGTCTCGAAGATGTCCTCGGGACGCCAGCGCTGGACGATGGCGTCGACGTGCTGCTTCAGGTGCTCGGCCAACTCGTCGGCCAGATCCGGTTGGCCGCAGATCATGATGTTGCGTACCACCAGGCTGCGCTCGGCCTGTTGGGCGAAGAAGCTGGATCGCTCTATTTCCGTGGCCAGGCGTTCCAGGTAGTCGGTGCGATCCGTATCGCCCGAGAGATCCTCGGGCAGGGGGCGCGAGAAGAGCAGGCCGTGCTCGTCGCCTACGCACAGGAATCGTTCGTCCTGCCCCAGGAAGACCAGGTTCCAGGGACCGTTGTCCCGGCCCTCGGGACCATGGCGACGGAAGAGGTCCTCCAGCGCCAGGAAATCCGGCAGCATGCCCAGGGGGTGGCAGCCCACCTCCTCGGCCAATGTGAACCGCTCCGCCAACAGAGCGCTGTCCGCGTAGATGATGCAGTAGTCATCACCGGCCGCGGCCGACAAGGTGGGTCCCGGTTCCGCGGGCAACTGGGTGTGCTGGGTGATCCAGTCCCCCGGCAGCCCGCCCTCTTTGCGGTTTACCACGCCCTGGATGGCGCTGGTCAGCGCCTTGCTCGCCAGGGCCGGCAGTTTCGCGGTGAGCAGGTGGACACCGTCGTTGGGCAGGTTCGTCACCACGCGACGCCGCGGTCGGGTCAATTCCCGCAGGCGTTCCAGTGACTCGGGGTGGTCGTTGCCGGTGCGCTCCACGAACTCCAGGCAATAGGAGGTATCGCTCACTGTCCTGATCTTCAGGATCAGCGCCTGTTTGCCGTCGATGTTCAGGCTGTAGCCGTGGCGTTTCTTCATGGTCCGAACCCCGTGGGGATGTTGTCGGCCGTGGTGGCGCCATTGCCGTCTGGACCGGCCGAGTACACGTAGCGAGCGCCGGCATTGATGCCGTAGGTGGCGCCCCAACCGTCGGCCAGGAAACCGTCACTGAGGCCCAGAGCCGCCCGGTCGGTGGCCCAGGCACCGGTCAACGGCAGGGCCGGATTCGCGTTGAGCGCGGCCTGGGCCACGGTGATTTCGAGGGTGGTCTTGATGCGCCCCGGCGGCACGCTGCTGACAATCACGGCCAAATCGTCGTCACTGCCGTTGTCGTCGGCCTGGTCGGGACCGAAACTCGAGATGCGGATAGTCGCCGGCAGGCCGGCGAAGTGGTAGATGGCGTAGTCCGTGTGCCAGGCGTCCTCGAAAGCGTTGCTGCCGAAGCCGCGGTCCAGGTAGTCGGCGTCCATATCCGTCAGCGCTGCCGGGAAGCCCGCGTTCTCGCGGAAGTAGTCGCGGCAGGCGTCGGCCAAGGCCTGCAGTTCACGCTCGGCCTCGCCGGTATTGAGGCGATCCACCGGACCACTGCTGGCCAGGGCCACCAGATCATCCTGCAGATCCGTCAGGTCCCAGTTGCCGCCCAGACTGCCCGCGTCCAGCACGGTGTTGGCGCCGGCGCTGGCCACCAGGGCCGAGGCAGCGTCGGCCGGCGTGGTGGTCGGGGCCAGGTCATAGGTATAGGGGTTGCCGAAGGAGTCGTTGGCCACTGCCTCGGTGGGGTTGCCGTGGGGGGACTGGAGGTAGGGACCGGCCCAACCCGTGACGCCGGGATCGACTACCAGGGCGGCCAGCCCCTCGGCCTCGCTGGGGAAGCGGCCGGTGTCGGCATAGAATTCCACCAGCCCGTTCTCCAGTTGCATGAGCTCCTCGGTGGTCACGCGGCTGCGGGCGTCGTTGATCTGCCTGAAAACCGCCGGGGCGATGGCGCCGGCCATGATGGCCACGATGGCTACCGCCACGATGACCTCCATCAGGGTGAAGCCGTTGCGGTTGATGTGGCGGTTCATGGTCACCTCCTTCAAACCAGCGCACTGCGCAGGTTCAGAATGGGCAGCAATACCGACAGGGCCGCCACGGCGATCAGGGCGCCCAGCACCACGATCATGACGGCCTCCAGTGCGGTGAAGGTCTGCTTCAGGGCCCGCGGCAATTCGCGATCCAGGTACTCGGCCGCCTTGCCCAGGGTGGTATCCAGTTGGCCGGCCTGCTCGCCGACGGCCACCAGGCGCAGGATCAGGGGCGGGAAGGTCGAGGCGTGGGAGAAGGCCTCGGCCAGGGTCTCGCCGGTCATGACCCGATCGCGGATTTCCCGCAGGTCCTTGGCCATGGCCGCGTTGCCCACCACGTCTCCCAGCAGGTCCAGGAGCTTGAGCAGGTTCGTGCCCGAGGCGAACAGCAGGGAGAAGTGCCTGGCAAATCGCGACAGGGCGATCTTGTGCAGGAAGCTGCCCACCACCGGTACCTTCAGGGCCATGGTATCGATCCACAACCGGCCCTGGTCCGTGCGGCGCAGCATGGTGAAGGAAACGGCGGTTGCGGCCATGCCTAGAACCACCAGCGGCCACCAGACGCGTATCCAGTCGAAGACCGCCAGGACGGCCAGGGTCATGGCGGGCAGCTCGACTTCGCCGCCCTTGAAGATGTCCATGAACCGCGGCAGCACGTAGAGCATCATCAGCATGAAGAGCCCGATGACGCCGCCGGCCAGAAGCATGGGATAGGACAGGGCCTGCTTGGTCTGGGAGCGCAGGTCATCCAGCCATTCCAGATGGGTCACCAGGTCGCCGAAGGCGCGGGACATGTCGCCGCTGTCCTGGCCCGCCGTGACGATGGCGATGTAGACCTCGGAGAAGACCTCGGGGTGTCTGGTCAGGGCCTCGGACACCTGGGACCCGCTGGCGATGTCCTCGCGGATATCGACGATGATCCTCTTGAAGGGACCGGAGGCGCTGTCGCGTTCGAAATCCCGCAGGGCGGAGATGATGGGAATGCCCGCGGCCAGGCAGGTGGCCACGTGCAGCGTGAAGTCCCGCAGATCGCGCCGACCGGCTCGTGCGGCCAGGGAGAAGGTCTTGCCCAGGGAGCCCAGGGTCGGCCGGTTGTCCAGCAGGATCAGGTTCTGCTCGAATAGTTGCCGACCCAGCAGGGCCGAGCTCTCGGCTTGCCGGATACCTGCGATGACCTGGCCGCCGGTGGTGAGCGCCGTGTAGCGGAACTCCTTCATGAGACCACCCTCACGGCTTCCTCGAGGGAGGTCTTGCCGGCACGCAGCTTCTCCATGGTATCGGCGCGCAGGGAGATCATGCCCTCGGTGAGGGCGTGCTCGTGGAGAGCGTCGGCGTCGGCGTTTTCTCTCATCAGCGAGCGTATGCCCGAACTGAACCGCAGGTACTCGAAGACAGGCAGGCGTCCCGCGTAGCCGGTCTCGCGGCACTTCGGACAACCCTTGCCCAGGGAGAAGCGCCCGGCGCCGTCTTCCTCATCCAGACGCAGGGTGTGGGTCTGTTCGTCCGTGGGTTCCTGCCGGATCCGGCAAACGGGGCAGACCCGGCGGACCAGGCGTTGGGCCAGTATGCCCACCAGGGTGGCCGACAGCAGGAACGGTTCGATGCCCATGTCCATCAGGCGCGGAATGGCGCCCGCCGCGGTATTGGTGTGCAGGGTGCTGAAGACGAGGTGACCGGTCAGTGCGGCCCGGATGGCCAGGCCGGCGGTTTCGCGGTCACGAATCTCTCCCACCAGCAGGATGTCCGGGTCCTGGCGCAGGATCGCCCGCAGACCCGTGGCGAAGGTGAAGTCCTGCTCCTTGCGGACCTGGGCCTGGCTGATCACCGGCAGTTCGTACTCCACCGGATCCTCGAGGGTGATGATCTTGGTGTCCGGATTGTTCAGATAGGTCAGGGCCGAGTACAGGGTCGTGGTTTTTCCCGAGCCCGTGGGACCGGTGACCAGGATGATGCCGTGGGGTCGGGAGATGTCGGCACGGAAGTGCTCCAGCATGGTCGGGTCCATGCCCAGCTTATCCAGTCCGAAGACCAGGTTCTGCTTGTCCAGCACTCTGGCTACCACGGTCTCGCCGTGCACCGTGGGGAAGGTGG
>QNDV01000299.1 GCA_003646045.1 bacterium | reverse complement strand
TAGTCATCCAAAATGGGAACAGACATGATACGTAGGCACACATTTTCAAGGGTTTTCCTTTATCTAGTCATCTTTACAGGGATCTGGTTCTCATATTCTGTTTCCGTCTCTGCTTTTTCTTTTATGGAAATGCTTGGTATCGGTACCGACGAATCAGAAGAAGCAAAAAAGCCAGACACCGGGGAAAAACAGGGCAAGCCTTCTACGCAGAAATCCAAAACAGACAAAAAGTCTACTAAATCATCAAAACAGAATCAGGAAGATTCGGCAGATAAGCTAAAAGCAGAGCTGGATCTATCTGATTTACAAAAAACATTATCAGTACTTGATAAAAACCAGCGTAAAAAAGTGTTGGCAGACGAACAGGTATTCAAAAATTTTGTAAAGCAGGAAGCAAGCAATGAGTCAGTTTTGATAGCGGCAAGAGCAAACAAAATACAGAGTAACGAAAAAACAATAGTCCTGGCGCAGCGCAGCGTTGACACTATTGTCAGAGAACTGTATTTAAATCAATTGCTTGCGTCGAAGATCCCGGCCGATTTTCCGAGCGACGAGCAAGTGCAGGAATACTATGACAAGAACAAGGATAAATTTATTATTGAAGAACGAGTACATGCCTGGCAGATCTATTTACCTGTCAGTGAAGATATGAGCAAAAAGGATATTGAGTTACAAAAAAAGAAAGCGGAATCAATTACTAATGATTTGAAGAAGAAGAAAACAGATTTTGCATCGGCCGCCAATAAATACTCGAAACATGATGCCAGCCGCCTGAACGGAGGATACATGGGACTGATTAAAATTTCGGAGATGAAGCCAGAAATAAAAACTGCGGTCAAAAAGTTGAAACAAGGGGAAATCAGTAAACCTATCAAGACCGATGACGGAATTCACATCCTGAAAAGAGGGGTAATTGTTGCCAGTCAGGAGATCACTCTTGAGCAGGCCAGGCCAAAGATTAGGGAATTAATGATAAAACAGCTAAAAATTCAACTTAGACAGGCCGTTTACAAGCAGGCCAGTATTACATATCCTGTTGATTTAGAAGATAAAAAAATTGAAGAATGGCGTTTAAAATTAAGAACCAATTAAGCCTCAGCTGCTCAGGCTAAGTATACTGGTGAAACCTGATTGTTATGTTCCCCCGGCAAGATTAACAGCCAACTATATTATTCTGTCTAATCAATAGATTACACCTCTTACCTACTAAATTACTTAGTGTAAAAAATCTTTACTCGAGAACCCATATTTTGCTATAGTGAGCGGGTTGTTTTAGGGGGGTCGCCATTCACGATGTTTAAATGGCGAGTTATATTTCTAAGTAATTGTTTATAAAGTAATTATCGAGAAGCAACGCACGGGCAATGTCAATAAGATGAAGGCTTTTCAAAAGCATGGGTGTTAGGGTTCCTGCGATAATGTGGCTGCTGCTATGCAGCATTCTGACAGTCTCATCAGTATTTGCTGGCCCTGTCGGCCTACCTGACTCGGCACGTCCCGGAGCTGTTCGCCCCGAACAGGAAGAGTCCGCAGGGGAAGAACCCACAGAAACCCAAAGCAATCCTCTGGCAGAGGTGCTTGATGTTCCCGCCGTTATTGATAGACCATTTGATGTAGACGAAGGCGAAGCCGTTGTTGTTGTTAAGTTTCGTTTGTTAGATGGCGAAGACCTGCCCAAATTCGATATCAATATTGAAGAAGTCGAAGCACTGCTGGAAAGTCAAAAAGCCGAGAAGCCTGAGGGCTTTACCATTGGCCAGTTACAAGGGGTTGCCGATAAAGTTACGAATTACTATCGTGAAAAAGGTTTGATCCTCGCCCAGGCGGTTGTTCCTGTACAAACAGTTTCAGGCGGCATCGTTGATATCCAGATTTTCGTTGGTACGCTCGGGCGTATCCTGGCAGAAGGTAACGAGATGTATAGCAAGGGTCTCCTTGAGAAACCTTTCCGAGGATTGGTAGGTCAGCCAATCAGCAAAGCTGAGATTGAAGCGGCCTTGTTGACCTTGACAGATTATCCCGGGCTTAGTGTATTCGGTGTTTTTCAACCTGGTATACATGTTGGTACGGCAGACATTGTTCTCAAGGTACAGGCAGAGAAAATGTATGATGTGGCACTTCGTGCAGATACGCATGGTACCCAGGAAACGGGTCGTAACCGACTTCGAGCTGTGGTTGACTTCAACAATATTACGAGAGGTTCTGACAGACTCACGCTCTCGGCTCAACAATCTTACAATCCAAAGAACAATGAATTTCTTGCCATTGACTACGAAAGGTTTCTTGTCAATGGTTACAAGATCGGTGGCTTCGCAAATACAAATGCCTTTGACGTTGGCGGTGAATTTGCCAGTAGAGGAATCAGCGCCAGAACGGAAAACCAGGGCGTCTTTTTAGAAAAAAACTTTTTCAGGAGTCGCCAACGTAATTTATATACGCGCCTGGGTTTCGCCCGAAAAAAATCCAAGACCAAGACGGCGGGCACTGACACTAACCTGGATCGACTATCTGTGTTTACACTGTCTGCTGATTACGACTCAGTCGATAATTTCAGTCTTAGTAATAACCCTGACGAACAGGGTGGTGGCATTAACTTTGCCCATATCGAATTTAGTCATGGTATCAATAACTTCTTTGACTCAATGGATAGTCCATCCGTAGCCGAGACGTTGCCATTTGGGGAGCAGCCAAGTAGACAGGGAGGCCCACCAAGCAATCGTTATGCCGCAGGCCAATTTAACAAAATATTTGCCAGTTATACGCGACTACAGACAATCAGGAGAAATCATTCCTTGCTGATTCGCTCAGAATACCAATGGACGAAAGATTTACTGGTTCCGATGGAGCAATACTCTGTTGGTGGCCCGGATAATCTTCGTGCATTCCCGGCAGCTCAGGTTCTGTGGGATCGAGCTATTTTCGTATCATTTGAATGGTTAGCCAATGCGCCGGGCTTTGCGGATAAACCCGCCTTCAATGATCGGACATGGGGCGAACTATTACAGTTAAGTGTCTTTTACGACCATGCAGTTGGTCGACTGAACCAACCAACAGCATCAGATGTAAGTGGAAATCAGGTACTCAGGGGTGCGGGTGTCGGGGTGCGTTTTACAGTACCCGGGTTGATCGAATCGAAAATACTCTGGGCATCAGAAATTGGTGGTGAAGATGTTGGTAATGACCGCAATGTGCAGGTCTGGGGAGATGTTACATACCATTTCTAGGCTTGTCCCGAACCCCTGATCCGAACCGCAGGAAGGGATCTAGGGAGGGAACTTGCTAGAAATTCGCAGTAGGCGAGATAAGGATTTCTCCATGTAGTCGAAATAATGGCCTATTTGGCCATAATAAGATAAGCAGGGTAAACCACGATAAGTACAGTGGTACTTGCAGGATTATTAATAAAAACAATTGGTTACTTACAACAGGTTTTTTGGTCAAAAACTGTTGATTTCTAAGGTGTGACTCTGGTCACATGACTTCTAGCACAGCATGTGCTATTAGATTTACGGATAAGTTGTTCTTTTTTTATGAAAATTTTAAAGGATTTCTTCATTGGCAAAACGTAGGCAAAAGAAAGCTTCACAGATAAAAAAGAGAAGCCAACTGCGACAATCGCACGGTTCAGCAATGAGCCCTATCGCCAGGTGTGTTCGCCAGGTCTGCCTGCCTGCCGCGAGCCTGTTTTTGACCCTTAATCCAGGTGCTGTATTCGCAGGTCCAGAAGGCGGTCAGGTTGCTGCCGGCAAGGGCAATATCTCTACACCAAATTCGACCACCACTGTTATCAACCAGAAATCACAAAACCTTGTGGTTGACTGGAAGAGTTTCAATGTAAAAGCCAATGAACTGGTACGGTTCAAGCAGCCATCTGCCAAGGCAAGTGCACTCAACAGAATTCACGATCAAAATCCGAGTAAAATCTTCGGTTCGATCAATGCCAACGGCAATGTCCTGTTGGTCAATCCAAATGGTGTCTTTTTCAGTCCCACGGCATCGGTCAATGTTAATTCACTGATTGCCTCCGGTCTGGATATCAAGACCAAGGATTTCATGGCAGGCAGGCTTGATTTCAACGGTGTTGATGGCACAGGCGGCATGGTCGTTAATCAAGGTATCCTTCAGGCCGCCACTGGCGGTTCAATCTCGCTTGTTGGTAAAGCAGTCATAAACGAAGGTGTCATTCTGGCAACAGCCGGCCAGGTAAATCTGGTTGCCGGTAAACAGGTAACCATAGACTTCGACGGCGATGGACTCATGCAGTTTGCCGTAGACAGAGAAGTACT
>QNDV01000298.1 GCA_003646045.1 bacterium | reverse complement strand
GGCAGGGTCCAGGCGAACCACTGCAGCAGCACGGCAACGGCGGCACCGTCAGCGGATAGCCCCGCCAGATGGGCCAGCAGGGCGATTTGCCCACCGATCATGGGAATGAACCCCAGCAGCAGGCCGCGACCCAGGAAGCGCAGGCGTCCCTGGCGGACCAGGCGCAGGGTCTGGATGGCGGCGAGCAGTTGCAGTGCCAGGGCGCCCGCGCCCAGGATACCGGGAGCGTGGGGCAGGGGTCCGGGCCCGAAGACGGTCGGAATGATCCATACGGGAACGGCCAGGGGCGTGATCACGGCGAACATGATGCCCAGCCACTTGCGGTCACGGCCACCACGGGCGCGGTCCAACACCAGCAACGCGGCCAGCATGACGGCGGTGGTGGCGGCGCGGCTGAGGATGGCGGCGTGGGTGACACCGTCGGGCCGGTCGGGCACCAGGTGGATGCCGTTGGCCAGTCCGGCCAGGACCAGCGCCATGCCCAGCAGCAGCACGCCACGCCGGGCCTCGATGCGTCGATGGACCTGGGCGGCGATACCGATGAACAGAACCACTGCCAGGGTGACCACGTCGAACTGCAGGCGCAGGCTGTCCGTGGCCCAGCCCGTGCTGTGGGCCGGGGCCTGGAAACCGAAGCCGGCCTGGCTGAGCACCAGTGGCAGCAGGGTGACCGCGGTAACGGCGGTGATCACGGAAGCGCGTGAAACGAAGTTGTTGGATCGCGGACGCACAGGAACCTCGGGTGTTGAACGCTGGGGCGCTTATACCGTGCATACGGAACAGGCTGTATACATCGACACCCGGTCGATCGACTTGAACGGTTAATACCAATAAGTTGCGTGATTTTGTCCGGTTATGGACGGCGACGATAAATCCCGAACCTGTCTCTCCACGGGTACAGGCCGCAACCAGGTTCGCGGGCCACCTACCAGCAATATCTGGTCTCCAGCGGGGGATTAGGGCAGGATAGCCTGATGGGGTCCCGTGCGGCCCCGGTATTGCTGTCCCACGGGGTCGGCTGCGGGCACCGCTCGGACCCCCGACGGAGCGACGACCCGGACCCCGAGGCAGGCAGGCAGGCAGGGAATCCGGGGTCGTCGTTCGACGAGGCCCCAGGCAGTGGATGCAGCCCGATCGACGGACGCCTGCGGCGCGAGGTAACCGCCGCAGACGTCCGCCGTCATTACACAGGGGTAAATAATGACCGACCGGCCCGTTCGCCATCTCCCGGTGGCTCTCATTCTGGTGATCCTGTTGTTGGCCCTCGCGGTAGCGGTTGGCGCCCAGGAGACCGCGGAATCGGCAGCGCCCGCGGCGTCGACCGAGGCGCAGGTTCCCGCCGACAGCCTGGCCATCGCCGAGATGGATTCGTCCATGCCGCCCAATCCCGACGACCCGGTCTGGCTGGAGCTGGGCAGCGCCGTTCCCGACAGCGTGCTGCTGCGGGGCGCCGGCCTGATCCTGGCCTTCGAGGATACGTTTACCTTCGATCCCGGCGAGATCGACACGGTCGACGTGTCGGCCAAACGGGTCACCATCGGCGAAGTGATCGAGGCCATCGGCCGCCGCATGGAGGCCGAAACCCGGGCCATGCACAATGTGGAGTACACCAGCCTGACCACGGTGGTGGAACGGGACGTGCCCAGCCGCTACGGCGACGACTACACCATCACCGAGATGGCAGACCGCACCAGCTTCGATAACGACAAGGGCCGCCGCAGCGTGCAGCTGTGGGAGCGCGTGCGCACCGTGGAAGACGGCGAGATCACCGAAGAGGAAATCGACCACGAGATGCAGCGGGACTGGGGCGACATGGGCGCCAGCATCAGCATGGCCATGCCTTTCAGTCGCGGTTCGGGCAACCGCTACAACTATGTAATCGAGGACCGCGCCCTGGTGGGCAACAGCCTGGTCTATCGGATCGCGTTTGCTCCCAAGAGTCGCTTCGAGGCCCTGCCCAGCGGCAAGGTGTGGGTGGACTACAGCCACTGGGTGATCCGCAAACTCGAGGCCGAACTGGTGGAGACGGTACCGTTCCCCATGTTCCTCAAGGCGGTGCCGCTGGTACGCATCAGCCGCGAACGGCATGGCGGCTACTGGTTCACCACCGATGCGCATATAGTCATCGAGCTGCGCAGGATACCGCTGGTGGACAATCCCCGTCAGGTGGAGATACGCACGCGCCTGCAGGATATCCGGATCAACGGCGAGCCGGTGGCCGAGGACATGCCGGTGCCCAGGGCCGAACGCTGGGGCAACCTGGATCCGGACGATTTCTGGTACAGCGCAGAGGCATCGGACGATTCGCTGCGCATCTACTGGGAGGATGTGGACGCCGTATGGTCGGCCGAAGTGTCCGACGCCCTGACACCGGTGGACCTGAGCGAGGCCCAGATCGACACCCTGACCGAGCTGGGCAGCACCGAACTGGAGCGGATGTGGGCAGCCAGCCCCTGGGCTTTCCGACCCATCGAGCCCCGGTTGCCGGGTTACAACCGGGCCCAGGGACCGGTGGTGCGCCTGGGCGCGCGGCTATGGCACCGGGGGCCGGTGCGGCCAGAAGTGAAGTTCATGGCGGGGTACGCGTTTGCCAACAAGAAGCCCGAGTTCAAGGTGGAGGCCCGGTGGCCGCTGGTGCGGGGGGACGTGGGAAGCGGGCCGAACTTGGCTTCGCGACAGGCCATCCTGGATCTGGATGTGGATGGCTGGAAGGAGGCGCGCCTGTTCGCGGGTGACGGTCGGCGGCATACGCGCTCGGCCTCGGCGTTCTTCTACGGCAGCGACCCCAACAGCTACTTCGAGAGCAGAGGCGGCCTGACCCGGCTGACCTGGCGTCCCGCCGGCGGTTTGGCCCTGCACGGCGAGGCGATCTACGCCGAAGAGCGCACCATGGAACAGAACGCCACCTGGAACCTGCTGGGCCGCCAACTGCGCCCCGACGGCGTGCTGCCGTCACACAGCCTGGACGACCGTCGTGTGGGTACCGGCCTGGCGTGGCGGCACAGGTGGTTGCGCCTGGACGGACAGGTGACCTGGCATCACGCGGCCAGTGCGACATTCACCGGCTATTGGCCCAGCGACACCCGCGACCTGCGCGAGCTGGAAGTCGGCGGCCAGATCGATGTGCTGGACCGGGCCGGCAACCAGTGGCTGCTGAAGGGCCGCCACCGGGAATTCAACGGCCAGGCGCCGCGCCAGTGGCGTACCTGGATGGGAGACTGGGGCACACTGCGTGGCTACCAACACGGCGAACTGGTGGGCGACGCGGGAACCTGGGGCTCGGTGGACCTGCGCCTGGGCTGGGACATCCCACGGGCGTTGCGGCTGCCGTTGCTGAAGAACTGGGGCATCCAGACTATTGGTTTTGCGGATTGGGCGAGGACGCGGCACGAGGCGGGACCGTGGCCGGAAGAGGGCACGGCGGGCGAGCGCTGGGATGTGGGATTCGGGTTCGGGGCGAGGTTGGATCTGCCTATTACGTGGGGATATCCGTATTTACGGACGTATGTGGCCAGACCCGTGGGCGAGGGGAGCGAGGGGCACGGGTGGCGGTTCCTGGTGGGGGTTGAGGTGAGATAGGGGTTCTTGGTATTGACCAGACAGTTGTAGACAGCGATATTTCCCGTCAAAGGACCGCACTATTCGCCGGGGCACCAACGAGGTCAAAACGTGTTCGATCGCAGCACTGTCATTAGGTCACTCCTCATTCTGGTCGTCGTCGCCGTGGGCGTCGGCGTCTACCTGGGACGTCCTTCCGCCGAGATGGACACCGGCCCCGAAGTCTCGACGACCACCAACCTCCCGCTTCTGGTAGACCTGGGCTCGGACAAATGCGCCAACTGCCAGAAGATGAGGCCCATCCTGGCCGCCCTGGAAACCGAATTCGCAGGCCGCTTCGAGGTGAAGTTCATCGACGTCTGGAAGAACGCCGACGCCTCGGCCACGTATGGCATCAGGGTCATTCCGACGCAGATCTTCTTTGCCGCCGACGGGACCGAGTTGTTCCGCCACGAGGGGTTCTACGGTCGGGAGGAGATCCTCGGCAAGTGGCGCGAGCTGGGCATTGGGATTGGTTCGGATATAGGTTCGGATCCCGGACCGGACGCCGGCTGACATGATCGCCGACCTGTTTTCCCTGCTGAGTGAAGCGGTGACGGGCGCGCCCCCGGTGGCCCTGGCGGCCGCCTTCGCCTGGGGAGTGCTGAGCATCGTGCTCAGCCCCTGCCACCTGGCTTCCATTCCCTTGATGGTGGGCGTCATACAGGGTCAGGGGCGGCCGACACCCCGACGGGCGGCGCTGCTGTCGGTGCTGTT
>QNDV01000297.1 GCA_003646045.1 bacterium | reverse complement strand
AGCGCATCGGTAAATTCCATCCCTACGTGACCGGTGGCGTGGGTGGCTTCTGGTATTCCATGAATTCGGCCTACGTGGAGGGCGTTGCCGATGCACTCGATACCAATCTCGGTGCCGGCTTCCGGATCCTCGGCGACCGCAATATCAGTGTGCGTTTCGAATTCCTTGTGCATTTCAACACCCTGGAGTGGGATGCACCCCAGAACTTCACCGAGCTGGACGACGGCACCGTGCTGGTGCCATTGGAAACCAGTGACCGCCAGCAGGTGACGGGGTACGAAAAGCAAACCATGACCCTGTTCAATTGGTCCATCGGCGTCCAGGGCACATTCTAGCGCGACGTTTCCCACCGCCTGCCGACGGGTAATCCCATGATCGAACGGTGTCCCCGCGGGGTCGCCGTGTGCTGTCTCCGCCGGTCAGGTCATGCCCTGGTCGGTGTTCAATACGGCCTCCCGGCGGAATTCAAGGGCTTCCATCACGTGATGCGCAGCAACCAGGTCGGCACCGTCCAGGGCAGCCAGGGTTCTGGCCACCCCCAGACACCGATCAGCCCCCCGCAGGGACAGACCCAACTCCCGCCGGGCACGGTCGACGCACTCGACTGCCCGCCTCTCGTCACCCAGATCGCGCCGGCGGCGCCGCGCTGCCGACAGCACGGCCGTGGTGGGGAACTCACGCCAATCGCCTGCGGCGCGGGACGGCATCGCTACTGACCCGTCAGGCCGCCACTCTCCCTGCCAGGTACCCACCTCGACAAAGAGGTCGATGCGGTCCAGCAGGGGACCGCTCAGACGGGCTTCGTAACGGCGGCGATCGGAGGGGGAACAACTGCATTCGCGTTCCGTGGAACCAAGGTAACCACAGCGGCACGGGTTCATGGCCGCCACCAGTTGAAAGCGGGCCGGAAAACGGCGCGCGTCCGCCCCCCGGGCCACGCTCACTTCACCGTCCTCGAGAGGTTCGCGCAGGGCATCCAGAACCGCCGGTGCGAACTCGGTCAATTCGTCCAGAAACAGGATGCCGCCGTGGGCCAGGGTAATTTCGCCAGGTCGAGGCACACTGCCCCCTCCCACCAGACCCGCCCGGGTCACGGTGTGGTGAGGTGCCCGGAAAGGTGCCTGACTGACAAGGCTCTCGCCCACAGTCACACCGCAGGCACCGTGGATTCGGGTCACTTCCAGGGCCTGCGACCGCTCGAGAGAGGGCTGCAGGTCCCCCAGGAGGCGGGCCAGGCGGGTCTTGCCCGTACCCGGCGGACCGACCAGCAGCAGGCTGTGCCGGCCCACGGCGGCGACCGTGGCTGCCTTGCGCAGCAATGGCTGTCCATGCAGGGCAGTCAGACGAGCCATCGCCTCCGTCGTAGCCGTGGACACGACCTCGCGCGGGACCACCACGAGAGGTGCCGTCGTCGTGAACGTACCTCGCAGCCAGTCGAGAGTGTCAGACAGGCTGGTCACCCCCACCACTTCCACGCCATCGACCAACCGGGCCTGGCCGGCCTGTTCCCCTGGTACCACCGCCCGGCTCACGCCTGCCGCGGCCGCCGTCATTATCATGGCCAGCAGGCCCCGGACAGGTCGCAGTTCCCCGAACAGGGAAAGTTCCCCGACAAAAAGGGTGTCATTGTAGCGGGAAGCCAGCGCCCCGAGACCAGGGTTCCCCGCCGCCGCCAACACCCCCAGGGCGATGGCAAGATCGAATGAAGCGCCTTCCTTGCGGATCCCGGCCGGGGCCAGATTCACCGTAATGCGTCCCGGTGGTACCTTGGCGCCACTGTGGCGCAGGGCCGCCAGGACCCTCTGGCGACTCTCGCGAACTTCGGCATTGGGCAGTCCCACGAGGTGGAACCCGGGTAATCCCCGGCTGATATCCACCTCCACCGTGACGGCGAGACCATCGATGCCGTTGACTGCTGCACTGCGGACACGAGTGGGCACGGCTGTCGTCCTTCCGCCGCTCTGGGCGACACGGAGGTTCAGCCAGAACGGTGCCGTTCGGGAATTGCCGCCGACGGGACCGCTGCGGTTCACCGTGAAAAAGACAGGGAAACTGTGCCTGACATTGGGAGATGCTGCTGTCAGCGCCGGGTGGCGGATACAAAAGCGGGAGCCCCAGCGAGGCTCCCGCTAATTCCGTTGGGCCCCTGCGGGCCATGCAACGTCGACTACAGGTCGTAGGGCCGAACAGTCTTGCGACCGTTGTCCAGCGCACGCTTTTCGGCAATCGCGATCATCTCGCGGACCTTCACGTCCAGGGCGGAGTAGAACTCACCCGAAACGTTGCAGTTCTTCACGGATTCCTTGGTCTTGCTCTTGCTGATGATCATGTCGGCCATGGTTCTCCCTAACGGTTCGGCCACCTGCTCGCCGGATCCCGGATCCCGCAGGTTGGCCACCTTGAGTGTCAGCTCCGGATGATCTCCTTATCCGGCAAGCCGCGTCACAATCGCCTCGACAGAATACCATGTCAAGACTAGTTTTCCTGCGAAGAGAAACCCCTAAATCAGGGGCTATCACCCCGACAGCCCCAGAAACCTACATGAAGGAGCCATCAATGGCCAGCGAAAAAGTCCTCGCCCATCTCGACGCGAATCGGCAGCGCCACCTCGATGAGCTCTGCGATTTTCTGCGCATCCCCAGTATCAGTTCCGAGAGCGAGCACGCCGCGGATGTGCGACAGGCCGCCGACTTCGTTGCCGCCGAGTTGAAGAAGCTGGATATGGCGGTGGAGGTCGTGGAGACCGACGGACACCCCTTGGTCTACGCCGAGACCGAGCAACGACCAGACCGCCGCACATTGCTGTTCTATGGCCACTACGATGTGCAGCCGGTAGACCCCCTCGACCTGTGGGACAACCCGCCGTTCGAGCCGCTCATCAAGGACGACATCGTCTACGCCCGCGGAGCCTGCGACGACAAGGGGCAGGTCTTCGCCCACATCAAGGCCCTCGAGGCCTACGTAGCCACCGGAGAAGAGCTGCCGGTGAACGTGAAGATGATCATCGAGGGCGAAGAGGAATGCGGTGGCCACGGCATCTACCGCTACACCGAGGAGAACCCGCAGAAACTGGCCTGTGACGCCATCGTGGTGTCCGATACCAATCTCTACAACGAAACCACGCCTGGCATCTGCTACAGCCTGAAGGGCCTGGCCTACATGGAAATCCGCGTGACGGGGCCGGCAATGGATCTCCACTCCGGCAGCTACGGCGGGACGGTCCAGAACCCCGGTAACGCCCTGGCCGAGATCGTGGCCCGACTCAAGGACGCCTCAGGCCGCTGCCTGATCCCGGGCTTCTATGACGAGGTCCTGGAACTGGAGGCCGATGAACGCGCCGGCTTTGCCGAGCTGGATTACACCGACGAGATCCTGCTCCGGGAAACCGGGGCACCCGCCGCCTTCGGCGAGGCCGGTTTCACGACCCTGGAGCGCATGTGGGCCCGCCCGACCTGTGACGTCAACGGCCTGCGCAGCGGCTATGGTGGCGAGGGCGCCAAGACCATCATCCCGTCTGAAGCCATGGCCAAGGTCTCCATGCGCCTGGTGCCGAACCAGGACCCGGCCAAGATCGCCGCGGCTTTTGCGAGCTACGTCAAACAGATCGCACCGCCGGGCGTCACGGTGGAGGTCATCGATCACCACGGAGCCCAGCCGGTGCTGGTACCACGCAAAAGCGAAATGATGCAGGCGGGAATGCGTGCCCTGGAACAGGGATTCGGCGCCAAACCCGTGTTCATCCGCGAGGGCGGATCGATCCCCATCGTGGGCACTTTCCAGGCCTGCCTGAAGTCACCGGTGCTGCTGTTGGGATATGGCCTCAGCACCGACAATATCCACTCGCCCAACGAGAAGTTTCATCTGGACAACTTCCGCCGGGGCATCCGCACGTCGGCCATCCTGATGGCCGAGGCCGCCGAATAAGTCGACGGGGGCCATTTGACAAGTGGAGGCCGGTCGGCTAGCTTTCCGGTCCGTTATCCTGGCGTCCCCATCGTCTAGTGGTTAGGACACTGCCCTTTCACGGCGGCAACACGGGTTCGATCCCCGTTGGGGATACCAAACTGGAGAAGCGGCCTTTCGGGGCCGCTTTTCCTTTGCCAGACGTTTCTCCTCGGCCACCGCATCCATAATCAGATCAAAGGGTTGTAGGAACTCCGGCTGAACGGCTTGGCCACTCAGGGTACAGTTCGAAAGTACCGATTTGAGCAATTCCGCCTGTTGGGCGTAATTCATCCCAACGTAAAGGGAATGCGCCTTTTGCGAGAGTTCGAGGATTTCCTCGCCTCTCTCGTAGTAGCGGTCCTGCGCTTGGTCGAGGGCT
>QNDV01000296.1 GCA_003646045.1 bacterium | reverse complement strand
TGTCCCGTGTACAGCCGCGAAGTCTCGAAACCGGGTTCGTCATAGGGCAGATCGTTGGCGAAGCGGCCCGACCCACGGAAGGTGAGACGGCCATGGGCCAGACCCGAGGCGGTGGCAGAGATCACGTTGTAGCTCTGGAAGTGGTCCGTTGTGGTGCCGGCCTGGTCCTGGGACTGGTACACATAGCCCGTGGAGCGCAGGCCCACCGACCAGGACGCCACCGGCGACCGGGGAGCCGCCAGAATCAGATCCGCGGCAGGGACCACCGTGGCAAAAACCGTCAGAAGCAGGCAGATTACTCCCGCTGCTGACAGGGCGTAACGGGGTCGCCGGGATACATACTTCACGGTCATGGCTACTTCCCGCTGGGTCGAAGGCCTGATTCAGCCACGAATCGTGGCTGTGGGTACACTGGGATAATCCATACCCGATTATGGTATATTCGTCCAACTGCAAATAGCGTACCGGGTTACGGGATATATGTTGAATGTGATAGTCATAATCGCAACGTACGGGTCGGCGGCTCACAATCCAGCTGTGCTCTTCTCGTACCAGGCCCCCCTGCCCTGGCCACGCCGGACCAGGTAGCCGGCATTCACCAGTTTCGACAGATGGTCCTTGATGGTATTGCGATTGGCTCCGGTAGCGGCCGCCGCCTCACGCACCGTAACACGCCCATGTCCTCGCGCGATTTCCAGCAGTTGCTCCGACAGCGGGGCCAGCGGAGCCATCAGGTTCTCCTGTTTGATCTTCCCCTCGAGAATTCGTTTTTGCCGTAGCATCGTGTTCAGAAAGAAAGCAAGCCAGTCGACAAGCTGGTCCTCCCCCTTGTCCAACGTGGATTGGGCACGCCTGAGGGCCTTGTAGTATTCCTCCTTGCTGTCCTCGATGATCCTCTCCAATGAACCGTACGATACATACCTGTAGCCGGCGCGAAGAAGGAGCAGCGTAGTCAATGCCCGTGACAAGCGCCCATTGCCATCCTGGAAGGGGTGAATCGCTAGAAAGCGCACGACGAACACGGATATGACCAGCAGGGAGTGGTGCGCGTGCTCAGTCATGGCCAGATCGGTCCAGGACACCAGGTCGGCCATCAACCGCGGTGTATCGAATGGCGTGGCCGTCTCGAAGATGACGCCGACGCTGTTGCCGGTCGCGTCGAAAGCCTCCACGTGGTTGGGCAGTTTCTTGTACTGACCCCGGTGACGCTCGTCCTTGCCGGAGTAC
The DNA here is from genome assembly GCA_003646045.1 of bacterium. Next base: position 3,105 of record QNDV01000296.1, on the reverse strand, counting down.
TTGAGCAGGACACCGTGAAGCTGCTGGATCGTGTTCTCGTTCAGCGGAATATCCGTATGTGATTCGTGGATCATCTCCATTAAATCGGCATAGCCAGCTACCTCCTCCTCGTCGCGAGAGTTGAACGAGGTGATGTCGAGTCCGGACAGAAGAACCTCGATCTCGTCATCGGTGAGTTTGACACCTTCGATCCGGGTGGACGAACCCACCGATTCGATGGTCGCGATGTGCTTCAATACCGATAGCCGCTCCGGGGCCAGATTGCCGAGGGTGGCCCAGCGGCCCTTGAATTCATCGATTTCCCCAATGATCTTGATCAACTGCGACGGAATCGGGGTTTCAGACAGGTAATCCACGATGCACCTCCGTTTATTTATCCATTTATATCCAATTAAGACTCAAAGTCAAGCTTATTGGATGTAATTGGATGTTTAAACGGATGTCACCCCGTCCGAAAGCAAGTCGAGATAACCACCAATTCACTCGATATCATCGACATTCGTGGCCCCCGGGGGCCACGCGCGCACTCAATGCAACCGAAACCGATACGGCACTGCCAGCCACGCCTTCACCGGCACGCCGCGCTGGCGACCGGATTCGAAGCGGCACAACCGCGCCGCCGCCAGCGCCGCCTGGTCGAGCAGGGGATGCACACCGACGTATACCTCCGCCCGCTCGACCCGCCCACTGGCTCCCACGAGTACATGGACCAGCACCGTGCCTTCCAAACCGGCCCGCCGGGCAATCTCCGGATAGTCGGCTTTCACGAAGAAATCGAGTACGGGCCTGGTGGAGCTGGAGACGAAGCCTTCACCTTGCCGGAGCAACGGCGGCGGCGCCGGGATCTCCCTCCAGAACTCGGGAGGAACCACAGGATCCTCAGGCAGGTTCGGCTCATCCACCGGCTCGATATCCCTCCATATCGTTGGCGCCTCCCTGGGCTTCGGCTCTTCCAGCGGCGGTATCAGCTCGGGAATCTCCACGAGTACGAGCACCTCCGTCTCGCGCAACTGGTATGGCAGGGGTTCATACCCGGGAAACAGCCACACGAACAACGCGGTCAGGACCAGCGCCGCCAACACGGCGCCTTTCAGGTATTTGGGATACCGCAGTTTGAACTGGTCGTTGGCGGACAACGCGGCGGTGGCGAAGGGTCGGGAATCTGTCATGGTCGCCTCGGGATCGCTGCGTGGGGGCTGCATGAGGTTCGGGAGCCGCAGCGCGTGGGTCAAGCAGGTGGCCAACTCACCTGATGAGCAGCACCCGTCCCGACTCGGTGCGCCCTGGCATTGTAAGCCGCATGAAGTAGACCGCCGAAGCCAGGCCGCGACCGCTATCGTCCCGGCCATCCCAGACGACGCTGTGGGGCCCGGCGGGCAGGTCGGCAGCCAGCAAACGCCGCACCCGGCGGCCCGCCAGATCGTGGAAGTCCAATTGCACGCGACCGGCACGGGCCAGGTCGAAGGAGACGGTGGTGCGGGGATTGAAGGGGTTGGGCACGGCGGTCAGCCGGGACACGGCGGTGGGAGCCGTCCCCTGGTCCACGCCGGAAATCAGGATCCACTCGTAGGCACCCATGTCGGTGCCGCTCCCGGCGGGAACTGCCGTGCCCGCCAGATCCGGACTGATCCCCATCGCCGTACCCTGGTCGATGAAGGGCGCCGTCTCGCGCAGGCGCAGGTCCGTCGGTCCGAACCAGGGGCTTCCGGTGAGGTCGATGATGTCCGTGGGCACTACACCGTCGCAAACATACTCGCCGGCTTCCCAGGCGCTGTACGACACGGAAGTGAAACCGTCGTCACTGGCGTAGACCTGGACATCCAGTCCGTTCACGCCATAGAAGACCGAGTTGACGATCAGGCACCGGTGCAGATCGTTGACGAAGGTGCGGCCCTCGCTGTTGTGACAGATGGCGTCGCCCTGATGCAGGGTGCCGCCGCTGCGGTTATCGGCGAAGGAGCAGTTGATGAATTCGGCGCGGGGGTAGTAACGCGTATAGAAGCCGCCGCCCATGCCCAGTTCGGGGCTGGTTTGGCCGGTCTCGTCGTAGCCGGCCTCGTTGCCGATGAACTCGCAGTATTCGAAGCGCGCTGTCTCGCCTCCGCACCAGGGCCAGCGCCCGCCCTTGACCGCGCCGCCGCCGTTGAGATAGGCGCGATTGTCCAGGAAGCGGCAACGCGAGATGAGCCCGTCGCTGTAGCGTCCCATGTACAACCCTGCACCCTGGGCGTTGAAGTTGCCCTCGAAGACGGTGTCGGTCACCAGGACTTCGTAGATGTTGTCCTTGTCGAAGCCCTTGATGAGGATGCCGCCCCCGTCCCCGGCGTAGGGCGCGGCGACGACCCTGCCGGTGTTGTCGGCGATCCGGCAGTTGGTGAGGCGAACCTCGAGATTGGGCGCCTCGGGACCCTGCTCGCTGGCGTGGTTACGCCGGGCGAAGATGCCCGCACCCGCCGACCAGCTCACCTGCCCGCTGCGGCTGCCGGTGACTTCCGTGTCGGTAAGATAAAGGCCGCCATCATCCACATAGATGGCGCCGCCGGGACCACCGGACAGGTTGCCGTCCAGGACGCAGCCATCGAGGACCAGCGACCCCTCGCTGGTGTGGGCATACATGGCGATGGCGCCGCCCGGCGCCGCGATGCCCGGCGCCAGGGCCGTGTTGTTCGCTAGTTTGCAAGCCACCAGTTCGACCAGGGGGGCGGCATCGATGCAGATCGCACCGCCGGCGCCGGTGGCCGTGTTGTTATCGAAGCGGCAGTCGCGGAAACGGACCGGGGACTCGACGATGAACACGGCACCACCGCGGGCGTCATCATCAATACCGCTTGCCGCGCCGTTGCGCAGGGTAATGGCCTCGATGCGTACGGTGTCGGCGACTGCCAGTATCTTCAGCAGGCGACTCTGGTGCTGGCCATCGAAAATGACGTCCTCAGGCTGGCCGCTGGCGCTGCGCAGCAGGACGCCCTGAAAAATCTGCAAATCGTCCATGAAGTAGGTGCCGGTAGCTACGAGCACGGTATCGCCGGGGGCGGCCAGGTCCAGGCCGGCCTGGATGGTCGCGGTGTCGTCGGGAATGCTCCAGGTGGCGGCGGTGGAGCCGGT
>QNDV01000295.1 GCA_003646045.1 bacterium | reverse complement strand
GCGGCTACATGGTCGACGCCTTCAATAGTGGGGCGACCGGCTGTGGCGAGCTGTCGAAGATCCTGGCAGCGGTCACCGACGAACTCTGGAAGCGGGGCTACTCCAACGAGGACCTGGCGAAGATCTACGGCGGCAACAAGCTGCGCGTCTTTCGCGAGGTGTGGGAGGGCATCGCGCCCGAGGATGATCTGTTGAGCCCGGAGGACCGGCGCGAGACGATCGACGACTTGCGGCGGGTGTACATGTCGCGGTAGATATCGGATCCATGAGGTACGGAATGTTGAGATTTTCCGCTGCGATCGTGATGCTCGTGACCGGGGCTACCGTTGCCTTCGGTCAACAGGACGAGGCGCCCTCTGCGGATGAGGTGGCGCGTGAGCTGTCCAATCCGAATACGGCCCTGGCCAGCATGATCAATGACCTTTTGAGGTGATTGAGCCGTCGGATTGCGACTCCGGTCTCGATCGTGGTCAACAATGCGGGACGATGATAGAATCCGGATACGGGGATCCCAGTCCGTAGCGTTGGCTAAGTATAGTGTGTCTTCCACGCCCCTTCGACAAAGGTCGGGAATCGCAATGGTATTCCGGTGGATTTCGAGGCTTGCACTGGTGCTTGCCACCTGTTTGGTGGCGGGACTCGCCATGGGCCAGGACGAGCCGCCCGTCGAGGCGGACCAGCAGGAACCGCCTGTCGACATGGAAGAGGCGGCCGAGGCCGCAACCGACACCATGGCCATGGTCGTCGTACTGGGCCAGGATCTGTTCGCAGTGGGGCCCCAGAGTGTCATCAGCGCCCAGGAGCGGGCCGCCGCCATGGAGGAGGCGATCCGCAACCTGGCCAAGTCCCGCCGGTCCGGGCTGGATAACCTGCGCCTGGTCCGGGACGAGCGGATCAAGGCCACCCTGATCATGGCGGGTCGCGGTTTTCTCGGCGCAGTCTGGGACTACGAAGCGGAGGGGCTGGACGTATCCACGGACGAGCTGGCTGCCCAGCGTATGGAGATCATCCGCCAGGCCATCATCGATTTCCGCTACGACTACAGCGCCAAGTCGCTCATCAGGGGCGCCATCATCGCGGGTGTCACTATCGTCGTGTTCCTGGTCCTACTCAAGCTGATGGCGATCCTGCGCCGGCGCTTCGAGAATCTGCTGGAAAGCCGGGTCGGCGGCCGGGTCCTGTTCAAGGTCCTTGAGGGAGAGGTCCTCGTGGGCGCCGCACGGGCTGTCATCCGGCTCGTCCACGCCGTCACCGTCATCTGGATGGTCCTGGCGGTCCTGAACTTCCTGCTCAGTCTCTTCCCGTGGACCGCCGGTGTCGCCACGCAGGTCTTCGACATGGCGGCCGGTCCACTGATGGTGTTCGGCAAGGCCATGGTCGATCAGCTTCCGTCGCTCTTCTTCCTGGTCTTCATCGGCTTCATGACCGTGGTCATCCTGCGCGGCATCCAATTCTTCTTCACGGAGATCGAGCGCGAGCGGATCAAGTTCGCAGGCTTCTATGCCGACTGGGCCCGCCCCACCTTCAACATCGTCCGCCTCGTCGTCTTCGCCTTCGCCATCGTGGTGGCCATTCCCTACATCCCGGGTTCGAACTCGGGCGCCTTCAAGGGTATGACGCTGTTCGTGGGTGTCCTGGTTTCCCTGGGCTCGGGCTCGGCCATGGCCAACATCGTTTCGGGGATCATCCTCATCTACATGCGCCCGTTCGCCCTCGGCGACCGCGTGAGAATCGGCGAGACCGTGGGCGACGTCGTCGACCGCAATCTGCTGACAACGCGTCTGCGCACCACGAAGAACGAGCGGGTGACCATCCCCAACACCAACATCCTGGCCGGGCAGATCATCAACTTCACGTCCAAGGCCCGCAAGAAGGAGCTGATCCTGCACACATCGGTCACCATCGGCTACGACGTGCCGTGGCGCCAGGTGCACGAGCTGCTGCTCGAGGCGGCCGGGGCTACCGAGGACGTCATGGCCGAGCCCGCGCCTTTCGTCCTGCAGACGGCGTTGCAGGACTTCTACGTCGAATACGAACTGAACGGCTATACGGACCAGCCGCGGAAGATTCCGGCGACCTATTCGGTGCTGCACCAGGGAATCCAGGATGCATTCAATGCCGCAGGCGTCGAGATCCTGTCGCCCCACTACCGGATGCTGCGCGAGGATGATCAGCAGCCGGAGCCCGATTGAGTCGGCGCGGCCATGCATGCGCGATACCAGGGGTTGAACTACAATCGTACGGCCGGCGAGGGCTCCGAGGCGGTCGGGAGCAAGCACCACATGAGCGGGATCTTCATCGGGGTGAGCTTCTAATATTGATCGACGAAAGTGAGGAATCACGGTGAATACCCATAACGAATCGTCACGCGATACCAGTCACCTGGACAAGGCCTTCGATGTAGCCATCCGGCTCTCCTTCGTCGGTCTCATCATCTTCTGGTGTACGAAGATCGTCGCCCCGTTCTTTCTGCCGGTGCTCTGGGGGCTGATCATCTCAGTCGCCCTCTATCCGGTCTTCCTGAAGCTGAGGGGGTGGTTGGGCGGGCGTAACACCCTGGCCGGAGCCGTATTCATCGTGGTCAGCCTGGCCGTGGTACTCGTGCCGACGGTGCTGTTGACCGATTCGATGATCACCGGCGCCACTGGTTTGACTCGGAACCTCGATGCGGGGACCCTGACGGTGCCGCCACCGGCGGACAGCGTGAAGGAATGGCCGGCGATCGGGGAAAAGACACACGCGGTCTGGCTCCAGGCGTCCCGGAACCTCGAGTCCGTAACGACGAAGTACAACGATCAGCTCAAGGCGCTCGGGGCCTGGCTGGTCGGTGGAGTAGCAAAACTGGGGGGCGCAGTCGTGCAAACGATCTTCGCCCTGATCATCGCCGGAGTGTTCATGATGAATGCAATCGGCGGCGGCCGGCTAGCCTACGTTTTCGCCGACCGCGTGGGCGGTGAGCACGGGCGTGAACTGGTGAATATCTCCATCGGCACCATCCGCAGCGTGGTACGCGGCGTGCTGCTCGTAGCCATGATCCAGAGCCTGATGTCTGCCGTGGGATTCTGGTTCGCCGGTGTGGAGGGCGCCGGATTCTGGGCCTTCCTGGTACTCGTGTTGGCCATTGTCCAGTTGCCGCCGATTCTGATCCTGGGACCCATCGCCGCCTACGTCTTCTCGGCCAACGACAGTACCGTGGTCGCGGTCATCTTCCTGGTCTGGAGCCTGATCGTCAGCGGATCCGACAGTTTCCTCAAACCCATGTTCCTGGGCCGCGGCGTGGCCGTGCCCATGCTGATCATCCTCGTGGGCGCCATCGGCGGCATGATAGCGGCTGGTGTCATCGGGCTCTTTATCGGCGCGGTGATTCTGGCGCTGGGCTACAAGCTTGTCACGGTCTGGCTGGGGAGCGCCCCGCAGCAGGAGGATCCGCAGTCGTGACCGACGACCAGAAGCCCGACCAATCGGTCGATGAAGCACCCGCGGAGGCTCCTCCCGCCGCCCGTCGGGATTCGGTGCGCCTGGTGACCCTCGTCGTGCTGGCGCTGTGTGTGCTGGTCTTCGCCTGGTACATCCGGGCGGACCGCCTGACGCCCCATACCAGCCAGGCCCGGATCCAGGCCCTGGTCGTGCCCATCGTGCCCCGGGTTTCGGGCCACCTTACCGAGGTGGGGGTGCGCCTGCACAGCAAGGTCGAGAAGGACCAGATGCTGTTCCAGTTGGATCGACGACCATTCGAACTGGCCGTGCGCTCGGCCGAGGCCCAGCTCGACCAGGTGATCAAGGAGTTGGGGGTCCAGGGAGCGTCGGTCAAATCGGCGGCTGGCAGACTGGGGGTGGCCCGCGCCCAGTTGGATCGGGCGCAGCGTAACTACGACCGGACCCAGTCCATCCTCTCCGACAATCCGGGGGCCCTTTCGCTGGCGGACAAGGATCGGACCGAGACGGGATTGGCCCAGGCGACCGAGAGGGTTTCCTCGGCCGAGGCGGACCTGGAGAAGGCTCAGCAACAACTGGGGGAAACGGGTCCCGAGAATGCCCAGCTCCGCGTTTCCATTGCAGGGGTGGAGAAGGCCCATCTGGATCTGACGTTTTCCACGGTGCAGGCGCCGTCGCGCGGCGCCATCGAGAACTTCAACGTGGACGTGGGCTACTACGCCTCCGCCGGTCAGCCCATTGCCACCTTTGTCTCGACCCACGACATCTGGATCCAGGCGGACATGCGAGAGAACAACCTGGGGCGTATCGACCCTGGCGACCCTGTGGAATTCGTGCTGGACGCGGCGCCGGGCCGGGTCTTTGCCGGGACCGTGCGCAGCGTAGGCTACGGAGTCAGCGCGGGTGCGGGG
>QNDV01000294.1 GCA_003646045.1 bacterium | reverse complement strand
TGAAATCCGCAAACGCCTCCCATACGATTCCCCGACGGGGGGAATCCCTGCACATGGCTTTTGCTTTTCTGCTACTGATCGTCCCGGCCCTCGCCCTGGTGGGTTGCAGCGAGGAGGATTGCCTCAACTGCGTCGAATTGCCGCGTCCCGTGGTGCCCACGGGCGTCGAATCCGTTTCCCTGGACAATCTGATCTACGTGCAGTGGGTCGATGTCACCTACGAACCCTACGACCTTGAATACAACGAAAACGTGGTGGGATACCGCATATACAGCCGCTATTTCGTCGATGGCGACGAGGACGATCTCGACCGCAAGTTCTTTCCCATCGGATTCGTCGATTGGGACGAGAATTTTGATCAGGACTACGGTCTACACTGGTTCTACGATTACGATGCTATAAACGGCGAACGCTACGAATACGCCGTTACCGCCGTCAATGCAGCCGGCAGGGAAAGCGATCTCAGCTACGAACTGGTGACGGATGCGCCGCTACCCATGAGTGCAGCTAGCGAAGAGATATTCGACTCGGGTTCGTCCACGCCCGCGGTGGCCGCCCTTGGCGGGTTCGATTTCAGTCGACTCGAAGCCGGTCGGGTGGACCCGGCCGCACCCGGCACCACGGCGGATATCCGTGTGGTTTTCGAAGGTGATGTACCCTATGTGGAGGCGGTTGGGCAGAATGTGAGCCTGCTCGATGCCGGTGTCTATTCCTTTGACGACGGGTCCCTGTTCTTCGATGGCGTCTCCGTGGCGCCCTGGAACGGCTGGTCGGCCACCAACCACCTGGAACTCGTGGTAAATCACATCTACGTAGCTGAGATCATCGAACCCTCGTCTGATCCCCTGTATCCGAACGAGCTGCACTACGCCAAGTTCGGAGTGGTCCGGGTCGGTACACGATCGGTCAGGATCCACTGGGCATTCCAGACCATAGCGGGTCTGCCCGAACTGGCGGTTCCGGAGCCTGTACGCTTCGAGGCACCGCAGCCGGTGATGCTGGATCTGTAATACGAAAGGAGCGGGTCATGGATTACATCACGAAGTCAGCGGATGGCCGTCGTTCCCACGTAATGGGAATCGTTGCAGTTGTGGTAATGATCATGGTGACCGGCCCCGTCGGTCCGGTGGTCGACAGCGTACGTGCGAGCCAATCACCTGAATCCCTCGAAATAGTGGCCGAGAGACCGGCCTTTGCCTATGACGAACTGGAATTGCGGGTCACGCTCTGGCTGGACAAGACCCAGGACGAAGTCTACCGCAAGGGCGAGGACCTGGGCGTGGGTTTCCAGACCAATGCTGATGCATACGCCGTGGTCTACCGTGTAGACACCGAAGGAGTAGTGACTGTCCTTTGGCCACGCAGCTCCCTGGATGACGGATTCGTCTTTGGCGGCCACGAATACAACCTGCCGGTTACCGGTGCGAGACAATTGCGGGTTTCCAGCAGCCAGGGCGAAGCGTTCGTCGAGGCCGTGGTGTCGAGCTACCCTTTCGACCTGCGCCGGCTGGAACTGGATTTCCACCACGACCAGCGCTCTGAAAAGTACGATTTCCGCGTGGCGGGTGATCCCTACCTGGCCATGAACGAAGTGAACTATGCCATTACCGGCCTCGAGGATTCGGGCGATTATATCGTTACGAATTTCCTCACCTACTACGTCCATAGCGAGGTGGAACATCCCCGGTACCTGTGCGATCAGTGTCATTTCGATGACGACACGGCCTACCATCCGTACCGGGACACCTGCACCCTCGAGATCACCGTGGACCACAGTTGGGACAATGGCTGGTGGGACCGCTACGGCTACTATCCGGTATACATGAATCCGGTCTATGTGTATGTCGATCCCTGGACCTGGCAGCCGTGGGTGAATTTCTGGTATACGCCCTACTGGCGTTGTCCGCCGGTGATGGTCTGCGACTGGTATGGCCCGGTACACGTGTGGTCCGCGTCTTCGCGCTACCGGGGTGACGCCGGTACGATCTGGCGGGACGGACCTGGTGGTCGCCCGCCGCTGGCCCCGGCTCTGTCGGATGGGTCACGGCGCAAGACACGGGAATACGGACAGGTGACGGCCATGGTGGATACGGGCGGCCGTTCACGCGGTACCGGCGCCCGTACGGCCGGCGCGAGACCAGGCAATACCTACCGTGGCAAGAAGGCGATCCGCAGGCCGCGGGACCGTTTCGAGCGGGAGGACCTGAGCGACGGCAATCACGGCCTGCGCATCCATCGCGGAGGCGGGGGCGGACGCTATGCGGATCAGACACGGTCCGAACTGCGACATACCGCGGGGGGGAAGACGTCGTCGCCGACGACCATGGCCCTCCGACCTTCCGTCGGGTCGGTTCGGACCCGACCCATGAACGATGCGGCGACTCGGCAAAGAGTCCGTTCCACACCGAACAGGAAGCCGCGAGGCGATACTGGACGTGAAGGCAAGATCCGCACCGTGGACCCCCGGCAGCGGGGTACCCGCATCTGGAATGCGAACCGAGGAAATAGCAGCGGACAACGTTCCGGGACAGTACGACCCAATGACCGGAGCTCCACCAGTGGCAAGGGGAATCCCGTACGCAGGAGCGCCACATCGCCACGGCGCGGCACCACGAACAAGGGCGATGCCGTGCACCGAGGCGGCACCCACTCCGGCAAGACGGGAAGTACGCGGGTGCGGAATTCAGGTGGATCCGGGTCCTCGGGCAAGTCCGCCGACAGCGGTTCGAATCAGCGTGCACGCAGCACACCGCAGCGGAGCAAAGACAGCAGTAGTTCAAGTGGGAAACGAGGTGGCTCCAGCAGCAGTGGTAGCCGGAGCAGGTCCGGCGGCGGTGGCCGCGGGACCTCCCGGAGCCGTTGACAATCTGGAAATCACCGAAACGATGTGGGAGAGTCCGGCGCGGGAATGTCGATCAGGGGTGACAGGTACCACGCTCGGGCTCTCCTCTTCATAATTCACTGGCAGGTCGTCGTGCGATTGACCGCGCGCGACGGCTTTCCTATAATCCGCACGGATCAGACCGTCCAGAACATCGACACCGAGAGGCTACGATCTACATGCTCCGTTCCGCTCCGTTCCTGTCCCTGTTTGTACTCTCGACTTTGTGGGTCCCGCTTGCAGTGGCCGGCCCCGCGCCGGTTGGAACGGCGCCGGTCACGCCGGCCCTGCTCGAGCAGTCGCGTACCCTGGTCGCCCCACGGCCTTCCCAGGCCAGCCGGGACCGTCTGGCGGGTGACAAGGCGCCACCGTCCCTGAACGCCATTGTCCTGATGTGCGAGTTCGAGGATTTCGTGTTCTACGGCCGGGAGCCCGTGGGAGCTCCCGAGGATTCCGTCTTTGCCGAAATACACTATGCGGCGCGGGATTCGGTATATTTCGACCACCATCTGCGGGATGTTCGCGAGTACTACCGCACCGCCAGCGGCGACGCCTTCGATCTCCAGTTTGATATCCACCCGGAAATAGTGCTCCTGCCCCATACCATGGGCTGGTACGGCAACCATCCAACCGAGGGTGAGCAGTCCGTGATCCTGGCCCGGGACGTGGTGGCGGCGGTGGATGCGGACGTGGTATTTGCAGGATTCGACACGGTATTCCTGATCCATGCCGGACCGGGAGAGGAAACCGATATTGCCCGGGACAGCCCCGAGCAGATCGCCAGCACCTATCTGGATCCGGACAGTTTCGCCGAAGCGGCGGCAGACAGTATTATCGACCAGCCGTGGCTGGAAGCCGACAACGGCGCCACCCGTATCGACCAGGTGCTGGTTCTGCCAGAAACGGCCTACCAGGACGACAGCAAGTTCGGCAGCCTCGGTATCTACTGCTTCGTGGTCGGGCAACGCCTGGGCATGCTGCCCCTGGGTTTGGGCTATCGCAGCTGGGGCATCGGCACTACCGGCCTCATGGGGTGGGGGCTCTACGCCGCCAGCGGCTGGAATCCGCCTCATCCCTGTGCCTACAACAAATTACTCATGGGATGGATTGACCCGGTGACCGTTGTCCCCGGTGACTCCCTCGAGCTGGTCCTGACTCCGGCCCTGGATCCGACGTCACCGACAGCCTGCGTCCGCGTCGAAGCGGGTGGCGGCGAGTACTGGCTGCTCGAGTACCGGTTGCAGGATCCCGACGGCAATGGCCGCTGGAATATCGATCCCGTGCTGGGTGATCTCAACGGTAACGGCCGCCGCGACTACTGGGACGCCAGCACTGGTGACGGTGTGCCTGAAGAAGATGGCAAATTCGACCCCGCGGTGGACCAGCGCGAGTGGCTGTACGGTGCCGAGTGGGACTACCACATGACATTCAACGGGGATCGTCCGGTCGAGGAGGATACCGGCCGGGGCAGTGGGGTCTACATCT
>QNDV01000293.1 GCA_003646045.1 bacterium | reverse complement strand
TTTTTTCGCGCCGGTGCTGTCGGTGGCCTTCGGCCCCTTCCTGCTCCCGGTGGTCGAGCCCCTGGTGGGGGAGTGCGCCGATCCCACCCCCCTGGAACTGTCTGACCTCGACCATCCCCTGCTGCAGCGCACCGCCCTGGAATCCCAGGGAACCTACCATCACAGCCAGGTGGTGGGTCAGCTGGCCGAACACGCGGCGCGGGCAGTGGATGCCAATGCCCTGCTGGTACGTGTCGGCGCGCTGTTCCACGATATCGGCAAGATGCAGAAGCCGGAGTACTTCGTGGAGAACCAGCGGCGGGATTCCAACAAGCACGACGACCTGAGTCCCAGCATGAGCGCCCTGGTCATTGCCTCCCACGTGAAGGAAGGCATGGAAATGGGACGCCGCTGGCGGTTGCCCCAGGCGGTGATCGACTTCATTCCCGAGCACCACGGCACCATGGTCATGGAGTTTTTCTACCACAAGGCCCTCGAAGGCGAAGGCAACGAGACGGTCAAGGTGGACGACTTCCGCTATCCCGGCCCCAAGCCGCGTTCGCGCGAGACGGCGATCCTAATGCTGGCTGATGCCACCGAGGCGGCCACGCGGTCATTGGCCAAGCCTACCCCTGGACGGATCCGCGAAATCACCAAGCAGGTCATCGACAAGCGCATGCTGAGCGGCGAACTGGACCAGTCGGGGTTGACCCTCAGCGATCTGGCCCGCACCCGCGAGGCTTTCATTCCCCTGTTGACCGGCATCCACCACTCGCGGATCGTCTACCCGGGCCAGAAGGAAAAGGAACCCGAGAAACCGGCGGAGCGACGGACCGAGCGGCAGGTGCGACCGTGAGGTTGACCCTGGTGGACAGGCGCTCGCAGCGGGAGGACCCGGATCCCTGGCAATTGGACGGGAAGGACTGGTCGCGGGTCGAGAGCCTGGTCCGGGGGCTGGGGCCGGCAAACTGGTCGGTGGACCTGGTGTTGGTCGATGACCAGGCCATGGCGGACCTGAACCGCTCCTGGCGCGGGGGTGAAGGGGTGACGGACGTGCTTTCATTCACCTACCTGGAAGAGGCCGGCGACGGACTGTCCGATGTGGCGGCCGGTGACGAGGACGCTGCCCGTGATATGTGGCTGCCGCCGGTGATGGCTCCCGGCGCCGGGGATGCGGATAGTGCGCCGGTGGTGGGAGAAGTGGTGTTGGCCCCAGGTTTCGTCGCCGACCGCTGCCGTGCGCAGGGTTGGGATACGGACCTGGAATGGCCTCTGCTGGTGGTCCATGGGTGCCTGCACGTTCTGGGTTGGGAGCACGACAACATCGTGAAGCGCAGCGCAATGGCCGATCGGGAGGCGGAACACCTGGCCCGCGTCGGTCTGCCCCATCCCCTGCGGGAAAGGAACTGAGGATTTCATGCCTGTCGCAATGTCAGAACTGACGGTTTCCCTCACCACCATTGTCCTGGCGTTGGGGTCCTGGCTGGGCGCCATGCTCATGGGCGGCCTGATTACTGCCCACTACCGGCTCAGCGGGCTGCGCAGCAACGGCCTGTTGCCGGACGACGCCCTGGGGCCGGTACTGCGCGAATATCTTCTGCGACCCCGTCGGTTCCAGGTCACCGCGAATACCCTTTACCTGGCCGCGACGGCTATCGGTTGCTGGGCCTGGGGCCGCTTGCTCACGGGAATCTGGCCCGACCCGGGCAGTATCCGTTTCCATGCGGTTTTTGCCGTGACGGTGGTAGCAGCATGGACCCTGGGCGGCATCGTCTTCAAGCTGTTGGCCATGGGCACGGCCGAGACCTATACACGCCTGGTCGGTAATTTCGTCTATCCGCTGCATTGGCTGCTCAGGCCCTGGTCGGCCCTGCTGCTGGCGGTCATGGATCGTCTGGACGACACCCTGTGGGCGGCCGAGGCCCAACCCCATCTGTCGGAGGGAGAGATCCGCAGCCTAATCTCTGAGGAGGGTGGTGACGGCAGGCTGGACGAGGACGACCGGGAGATGATCCAGTCCATCTTCGCCTTCCATGACAGGACCGTGCGGGAAATCATGATTCCGCGCATAGACATGGTGGCGTTGGACGGGGACATGAGCATCCTGGAAGGCCTGCCGGGTCTTATCGAGAGTGGTCATTCCCGGGTACCGGTCTTCGAAGGCAGGATCGACAAGGTGATCGGTATTGTCTACGCCAAGGATGTGCTGAAGCTGCTGGACGAGGGGCGGGTGATCGGTGGCAACCGCACCCTGGCCTCGTTGGCAAAGGAGACCTACTTCGTACCCGAAAGCAAGAAGCTGGACGAGGTGCTGGACGAATTCCGGGCCAAGCGCATCCACATGGCCGTGGTCATCGACGAGTACGGCGGCACGGCCGGTGTCGTCACCCTTGAAGACGTGATAGAGGAAATTGTCGGCGAGATAGAGGACGAATTCGACCAGGAGGAGCACCTGGTCACCTGGCTGGATGCCCGCCGGGTGCGACTGGACCCGAAGATCGACCTGGAGGACCTGGCCGAGATCCTGGGAGTGGGTTTCGACGAGGCGGAGGGTGCTGATACCAGTGAGACCCTGGGCGGCCTGATCTATGAGGCCGCGGGGAACGTGCCGACCAAGGGGGACCGCATCGAGGTTGCCGGTCACCGGTTGACCGTGGAGAGGGTGCATGACCAGCGCATCATGAGGGTACTGCTGGAGGCGCGGGAAGACCTGCCCGGATTCGTACGCCGACAGGAGGGTGAGACGTGATCCTCTGGCTGCGGCGCAATTTCCTGACGGGGCTCGTGACGCTGACCCCACTGGCCATCACCGTCTGGGTGGTCTGGCGGTTCTACGAACTGGTATCGGCCGGTATCCGCCCCTGGGTGCAGCGGGTGCCGACCCTGGCGGATACCTACCCGGAGTTCTTCCTGAACCTGGTGGGTTTGTTGGCGGTGATGTTTATCATCGCCCTCATCGGACTGTTGGCGCGCAACCTCATCGGCATCGCCTTTCTGCGGCTGGTGGAGCGGTTCCTGGAACGTATCCCCGTGGTCAAGAGCATGTACTCGGGCACGAAACAGATCGCCGAGGTCCTGCTGCATGACCGGGGTACCGCTTTTCGCAAGGCCGTGCTGTTGGAGTATCCGCGCCGGGGCATCTGGTCCCTGGGCTTCGTGACCCGTGAGAATGCGGGCGGTGGTACCGACGCCGTCTTTCTGCCCACGACGCCCAATCCCACCTCCGGATACATGCTGCTGGTACCGCAGCGGGACCTGCGCGTACTGGATATCCCGGTGGAGCAGGCGATCAAGCTGGTGGTCTCCGGCGGCTCGATCATGACCGATGAGCAGGCCGAGGGCATCGGTTCCATGTTGACCGCGGCGGGAGAAGATTCCCCGCCAGGCAGTTCCCATGGCAAGGACGTGACGCCGTGAGCAGCACCATCAAGCCGGGAGGGGACGCCGGACATCCGCAGGAAGGCCCGGACGACCGCACCGAGGAACGGGTCCTGGATCCGTCGAACCTGGATGCCGAGCACCATGCACTGGAGCTGCAGTTCCGGGAGCTGCTCGATGACGATAGCAACGAACAGATCCGTGAGCTGGCCCTCGAACTGGCGCCAGGCGATCTGGCCGAGGCACTCAAGCCCCTGGGTGTGTCGGAGACGGTCCGCATCCTGCGTACCCTGCCGGCCGACCCCCTGTCCGAGGTCCTGGGCGAGATCGACAACCGCAGCATGGGTGCTCTTTTTACGCTGCTGGATGTGGACGAGATCGCCGACATCATCGAAGAGATGCCTTCGGATGACGCTACGGATCTCATCGGTGAAATGGAGCCCGCGCGGGCCGAGGAAATCCTCGCCGCCATGGAGGAGGAGGAGCGCAGCGAGGTTGCCGAGCTGCTCAGGTATCCATCCGAATCCGCCGGCGGCATCATGGACCTGGAGTTCATCTCGTGCCGGGGCGAGCAGACCTGCGAAGACGCCATCGCCCTGCTGCGGCGCCTGGACGAGGACGATCTCGAGAGTATCCACTTCGTGTTCGTGGTGGACGATCTGGGTCGGCTGGTGGGACGCCTGGCGCTCAACCGCCTGATCCTGACCGAACCGTCACGGCAGGTCGCCGCGGTCATGGAGAGTGATCCCCACTACGTGGCAGTGGATCTGGACCAGGAGGAAGTGGCCGCTTTCATGCAG
Source organism: bacterium (assembly GCA_003646045.1). The sequence goes on along the minus strand of QNDV01000293.1, from coordinate 225 downwards.
CGCCATGACCTGATCTCGCTGCCGGTGGTGAACCACGAACTGCGCCTGGTGGGACGGATAACCGCCGATGATGTGCTGGATGTCATGGAGGATGAGGCCACCGAGGATATTTCACGCCTGGCCGGCGTGAGTGTGGCCGAGTTCGGTGAGCAGAGCTCTTTCCGTGTGGCGCGGTCGCGGCTGCCCTGGTTGCTGGGAGCATTGGTGGGGCAACTGGGAGCCGTG
>QNDV01000292.1 GCA_003646045.1 bacterium | reverse complement strand
GGCCACCGCGCCGGCGGCATCGCTCCAGTGGTCGCGTCCGGGCAGGGCACCGTTATCCCGGTGATGGAAAGGCATGACCTGCATCCAGCCCAGGGCCCCGGCCCGTGACCTGGCCGCCGGCTCGAAGAGCGATTCGTTGCGGGCGATGGCCAACAGCAACGCCGGATCGTTATCCGCCGCCAGCAGCGCCCCCCGCAATTCGCCGGGCCCGGGCAAGGGGTACAGGAAGTGCCTTTTTTGGTCCCGCGTCAAACCCGTAGCGGCCAGGGGCGTGGCGGCGGCCAGAATGCCGCGCATATCTTCCAGGAAAAGAGCAACCCCCAACAGCGCGTGCAGATCAGCCTGGCTGCCCCGGTGGCGCAGGACGAGTCCGGGCAGGGGCGAAGCCAGCGGCTTGGAGGACGGGGCGACCAATTCGCGCACGTCCCGATCGTTGGCGAAGACCAGCAGCGCGGACCAGGAGTCTTCATGGTCAGCCAGCCTTCCCATGGCCGCCGGCAGGCAATTACGACGCCGTGCGCCGGCGTCGCGCGCGGCGGCCAGGGCATCGTGGTACAGCCGGGCCGCTGCTTGTCGCTCCCGCGGAATACCCGGCTGCGAAGTGAGAGCCAATCCCCAGCGCAACCACAGGTCCCACAGCATGTCGTCCCCGGCAGCAAGACGTTGGCGATCCCCGGTATCCGCTCTGGTCGCCGCAGGCGCGCTACCGGCCCGCACCAGATCGCGTGCCACGGCAACCCGATCCTTGTCCCGCGACACCGGCGTTTCAGCACCGGCGAGTCGGGCGCGCCAGAAACTGATCCGCGTCTCCAGCTCGGCATCGGGTGCCACCGCGAGATGAGCTTCGATGAGGGCAAGAATCGCGTCGGCGTCCTCCAGGCGAGTCCTGGCCACAGCCAGAACCAGGGCCTGTTCGGACCACACGTGCAGACGGCTCCGCAGTCCTCCTGACACCTGCGCCTCGCGAGCCACCGCGAGAGACCTGGCCAGATCCTCAATGCCTTCAGGCCAAGCCCCGGACAGCAGCCGACGTTCCGAGGCCCGCCGCCACAGATCCATGCGCCAGCGAGGATGCAGTGCGTTACGGTCGGCCAGTTCCTCATACCGCGCCGGATCACCGTGGGCGACACGACGCTGGCCGCGCACCCACCACCCCTGCAGGCTCGCGGACGATGGCGGTTCCTTGTACCTCGCCAGATGTTCCTGCAACTGCTCGCCGTCCAGGGTTACCGCTCCCAGGGCGCCCCGCAATTCGGGACTGTAGGGAGCATTCTCGATGTCCCGACGGGTGAGGAAGTTGCGTGAAAGTCCCGCTAATCGCCGTCCATGGTCATCACTGCTGCCCGCGGGAATCACCGGTTCGCCCCGCCGGCGTCGCAGGGCCACGGCCAGGGCCCAGGCATTGGCCGCGTCCCAGGGTCCCAGATCCTCAAGCAGGGTGTCCACCGCGGCCCAGGTTGTGGTCGATGCGGGGGCTAGGGATGCCGCCCGCAGACTCCAGACCACTCTCTCGGCGCCCGTGGCCCCCGGCTCCGCGGCCAGCATTCGTGCCAGCCGACGCGCCTTCGCGGAGTCACCTGCAGCCAGGGCGGTCCCGGCGGCCAGGCACGATTCCAGGTTACCGGTCAATGGACCCTGCGCCGTGAGCGCCTGTCCCCCGGTTTCAATACCCTCATGGTACATCGGCACGGCCGTGTTTGCGGGAAGGGCTCCTCTGAGACTCCTGAAGCGCGGGCCACCACCAAAGCCCCGGCCGAGGCGCTGGGCCTTGGCCAGCCAGATGGTATCGGGTTGCACAGGTTCCCAGAGGTCGGCTGGCCAGTCGTCGACCCAGGCCAAGGCAGCGGGATCACCGTAGTTGCCCACGGAAAATCCCTCCACGAAGGGGTCGAAAGCGGGCCCGCCACCGAGGGCCGGACCTACCGTCAACAATGGCAGGAAGAGCGCGGCGAGAAGAGTTTTCATCAATGCAGGAACACCACCTTGTGTGTGCGGCCGCCCGTGGATCCGTCCACGCGCAGGAAATATACACCGGCGGCGACGGGTCGGCCGTCCCCGGTGGTGCCGTCCCACCTCAACAGATAACTGCCGGCGGGATAGCTATCCTCCCGCAGCAATCTACCGCGAAGGTCGAAAATCCGCAGGCGCGCATTCTGTCCGGGGGGAACCTCCAACAGAAAGCGGGTCTCGCCCCTGGCGGGGTTGGGCCAGGGCAGGCCCAGGAACGGCGACAGGGGATCGCCGCCGTCGGGATAGATTACCAGCGAACGCGATGCCAAATCCGCGCCGGCGCCGGCGCCCACCACGCGCACCTGGTGACGCACGCGGTCGGCACCCGGAAATTCCGTCAGCGTTGCCCGTGCCGTACCCGCGACAGGGCCGACTTCACCAGCGGCCAGGAAACTCCACCCGCTCCCGGTGAAAATCTCCACATCTCCCGGTGAGGTCCAGGTAGCAGGCGGCACCCACTGCAGTTCATCTGCGGACCACGTCATGGGCAACGCCTGCCCGGCCACGGGCCCGGTAAGGGGCCGGACCTCGGCCAGAAGCCAACCTCTCTGGCTGCTGTAGAGTCGGTTGGAGGCGAAGGAAAAACGCAATCGCCACGGGCCGGGACCGTCATGGGGAACGGGAACCAGGTCGACACGCCATAACGGTCGTTCACCGTGGATCTCCATGGGCCCGGCAAATCCGTCCCGACCGTGCAGGGCCATGGTTGAGGTGGCAGCCAACTGCGCCGGCCAACCGTCCACGGGTTCGGCGGATCGGGTCGAACCGTCCGGGGCGACCCACTCCAGGGTGCCCCCGTCCATGCCCTCGCCTGTGGGCAGGATTTCAGTATCCCAGGCGTGCACGACGCGCAGGGCCGTGACCCCCGGGCCCGCCGCAGGGGTTGTCAGGGTCGCGTGAGCCTCGGGCCAGTACCGTACGTCCGGCCAATCGGCGGCGCTTTGCGCGGCGCCGGTGCAGATCAACACCGGTCCGTCCGCCAGATCCCAGCGCAGCCAACTCGTATCCAGATCGCCGTCCGGTCGCTCGATCCGCCAGTCGCCAGGCCAGTTGATCGTGAAATCGAAGGCGGCGGTATTGGCATCCCAGTACCAGGTGGTCTCCAGATAATCCGACTGCCAGCCTCCGTCGTTGACCCTCAGGATGAAACGGGTGGAAGCCCCGACCGGCACCTCGGGATCGGGATACCAGAGGGGCGCGACCGCTGGTACCCAGGTGCCGGCTGCTTCCTCCACCAGACTCAGGTCCACGGAATTCTGGCCACCCGCGAAGGAACCGTGTGACGGAACGCCTGCAGTGAGTCTCCCCACCGGATCCGAGAGGGAGGCGCCCAGGGAATGGACGATCAGGTCCACCTCGGCACCCGCTCCTGCGGCCACCGCCAGTTCGAATTCCACGGCGGGTCCTGTATCGGCCGACACTGTGAAACCCACCGGGCCCTCCCACGCCTCGATGCCGGTTATCGACACCTGGCTCGGTCCGTGCCAACCCCGGCTGCCGGGGTCGGTAGTGGGAGTGAATTCCGTGACAGCCAGCGAGCCCGGGAACAGGTCCGCCCGACTGCCTTCGTTGATGCCGTTTCGCACATCCTCGTTGCCGTCGGCCTCCACCAACCGTACCCGCAGGCGCCAGCTGTCGTCGTTGTTGGTCAGAAAGCCGCCGTCGGGTACTTCCTCGTCCACGTGGGTGATGATCAGGTCGCCGCCAGGCACGCCAGCGTCGAAGGGCGCCGCCGCCGCGGGGTCGCGTACCTCCAGCAGGAAGTACTCGAGGTCGGGACGACCGTGGGTCCAGACCCGCGCTACCTGTCGCGACGATACCGACGGCGCCAGGACGAAATCATCAGCCGGCCACCGGGGCAGATCCACCAGGTCATACCAGCCCAGTTGCCAGGTGGCATAAGCGTCGGGCAGGGCACAACCGTGTCCCGCCCCTGTGCCCCAGGCCCCGGCGGCCATGATGCTGAAAATGCCCAGCCCTCCGCGCGAATGGATCTCGCTGGCCCCGTCATCAGATGGCAAGAGGGGGTCATAGCGTTCCTCCAGACCCAGCAGATGACCCGTCTCGTGGGCCCAGATTCCCAGTCCGCTGTGCAGGGAGGCCACCGCATACGACGAAGCCGCCACGCCGTCGCCGACCACGGGTTCCTCCAGGTAGAACTGGAGCGGCATCACCACGCCGCCGTTCTCCAGGCCATCCCCCGCATGCAGTATCAGGACGCCGTCCACCCAACCGTCATCGTCCCCGGTCCCGGCCAACCGGTCCGGCCCGTCGTTGTCCAGCAGGCGCAGGGGCATTCCCGAATCGCGGACTGTCTCCATGCTGATGCGGGCCATGTCCCGGGTGCGGGGAAAGCCACCGTTGGGAGGTGGG
>QNDV01000291.1 GCA_003646045.1 bacterium | reverse complement strand
GCGAAATCCGGCGAGGCAACCTCCTGCACCCAGCCCGCGGCCTCGGCCTGCTGGTCGGTCCAGGCGGGGTCGAAATCGAAGAAGAGCAACTGCCAGTCGGGATCATCGAAATCGGCGTTCAGGGGCAGCTGCCAGCCATTGTGACCACTGTCCATGTACCGCACCTGGACGTATGACGACAGGAAACTACCGATGAGAAATTTCACCGCCACCTGAATGCGCACGAAGCCGTGGGTATGGAAATCGCCGGTGTATTCAGGTCCGTAGTTGAGCGCACCCACGATTCCGAAGGTGAAAACCGGTTCAGTGGAGTTCAGGTAGCCTCCGCTGAATCCGCCGGTCAGGGGTGCTTCGAGTGTGGCCTCACCGGTAGCGGGCGACCAACCGTCTACGGTGCCCGCATCCCAGCCGTCGAAAACGTAATCAGCTCGGGCGGCCGGTGAGACAAGGAATAGGAGGGCGAAAACACTGGCCAGGTAGGTCCGCTTGTTCATGACATCTGCCTCACATATTGTTCTGTCGCCAAAACGGCTTCCAAGGTGAGTTCGAGTCCCCAGGATCTCCATTTTGCACAGATTTTATCATTATCATAGACATTTAATCTGGGGCAGGAGTTTAGCGAATCAGAGTGAACCGAGACCCATTGTGCCTTGTGCAATCCAAGTACTCCATCCGCTCAGGCTCGCGTGAACCCAGGATGGATTATTCAGTAGGGACATCAGGACCCACTAAAGTAAGTCTGCACGAAGTCCAGCATGTCGATCATACCGTGGGCGAAAACCAAGACCCAGAGATTGCGTTTCACCACCAAGTAAACGACCCCGAGGAGGAGACCCGCCACTCCGGTCAGAACCACTCCGGAGGCGCCCTGGTAGGTGTGGGCCAGCCCGAAGAGGAGGGCACTGACTATCAAGGCGAGCGCCCAGGCCCACCGCGTTTTTCCTCCGAGTTCAGCGACCCGGTTCATCAGAAATCCGCGCCAGAGCATCTCCTCGATGAAGCCGGCGGTAATCCAGACGGCGACGACGTTTATGATCAGATTGGGCAGATGTCCGCGCAGGTGGTCGAAGCGGCTGGCGTCTGGGGGTGGAGCGTTCGGGAAGAGGCGGGCGACGATCTCGATGAATCCGACCAGGACGACAACGACGATGACGAGGGCGGCGAGGGCCGACAGTATCGTGCGGGGCCAGCTCCGCGGTCGGCCAAGACCAAATTCGTGCCAGCCGCTGCCTCGCAGGCGCAGCGAGCCCCAAGCCAGGATCATGGTGAGGATGCCCCCAAGCCAAGCCACCGGTGCGCCGAGCAGCACGACACTTCCACCCAAGGGCACGAAGTCGTTCCCCGACCCACGGCCGGCTAGTAAAAGGCCGACCATGATCGGCGCCATGACTACACCGATTTCCAGCAGGCGCGCGGAGTTGTCGCGATGCAGCGCCTCGGCGACACGGTGTCGGGGATCTTTGGACATCGGATTGGTCATATTGATCCTCCCGATCCAGGTACCGAAGCCCGGTTCACCGCGTTTCGTCACGTCTCGACCACTACCCATGTTCCCTACCCTGAGTCAAATATGCAAGTGCGACACTTACGGCTGGCCCGCTTCGCGGAGGATGGCCGGAGGTCGCTTAGGAAGAAAGGCCGGTGCTGATGCGCCGACTGACTTTTTACGACATCCCCTGTCGACGTTTGTAGCCCATTCGAAGTGTCGGAAAGAGGCAGGCAAGTCCAGGTTAGGCCCTAGGAGAAAAAACTTCCCGTATAGATGCACCCCGTACACTCCGCGGGTACTTCCTTGCGTTTCAGACTGCGCCGGGCGCGCACGTAACCAAAAGCCTTGCCGTTCCAGACTTCCTCAAAGGTATATTCGGTCAAGCTCCCGAAGGCCGCTGTGGCGTTGCTGCAGCCCATGAGCCGAAAGTCAGGCAGAACCCAAGCCGATGCATAGAGGTTCAGACAGTTTCGCGGGAGCATCAACTCATCCTGCCGTGGCACGTCGTGGAACTCGACTCCACTCAGGGACGGGAAGCGGATCCTCAGGTTGACCTTCCGTCGTCGGGCCTCCGCCCTGGCCGCCTCGAGAGCCCGACGTACGGGATCAATATTGTTCGCCACAAGATGCTCTTCGCTGATTTCCGGCGTGTCGTAGTCCCATCCCTCGTTGATTGTGAGGTCGCTGATACCGTGATCGCTGCACAAGCGTACCAAACCGGCCATCTCGTTCACGTTCTGGGCGAAGACGCACATGGACGCACTCACCACCGGCCTTCGTACGCGTCTCTCCCGTTTTTGACCTGTGATCCGCCCCACTCCCTCCAATACGTTGGCCAGATCTCCACCTTTACGAATGCGGGCGTAGGTCCCCGGGCTCGCCGCATCCAGCGAGACGCTCAGACCAAAGCAATAGCGGCCCACCAGTTCAGTACACAGGCGCTCGCTCAGGAGTGAGCCGTTGGTGACCATGTCGAAGGGAATCCGCAATTCGTTCAGGAGTTGGACCAAGGGTAGAAACCGGCTGTAGGTCAAGGGCTCGCCCCCGTGCAACTGCACCACGCACAGGTAGTCGGCGTGCTCCCGAAGCAGGGCCTCAAGGCGGTCAAAGTCCATCTCCCGCGGGTTGTCGTAGGCCATGAGGGAGCCCTTGGTGCTCCCTTCCCTGCGGCTACGCAGGCACATGATGCAGGAGTAATTACATTCGGTCGTCAGGGTCAAGATCAGGATCGGCGGATGAGCCACGGTCGTTTCCGAGCGCACGATGAAACGGCAGATTGCCGCCACCAAGTTGGCAATCTTGCGAACCGTCAGCAGGGGTAACAGGGCGAGGACGAGGCGTACGCGGGCGAGGATAAAGCTGATGGTAATCATGGAGAGTGCCTCGTAGATGGGTAACGTCGATATCTCCATAGGGACATATAGTGGGATTAATCCATGAATCCCGCCGGAATCCTATCATAGATGATGTACTGGATTCAAGACGACAGGGCAGTGCCCCTTGTATCTCGGTCCACCCCGCGAGCACGAGATCCGATACAGACCGATTCCAGGCAGGCAGATCAGTACCTCTCGTACCGCACCAACTCGTCCGCTTTCTTACGGGTTTTCTTCCTCTGCTCGTCTGCCGGGTGACCCAGCGGTGTGAACGCCACCGGCTCAACACCCTCCGGCAGCTCAAGCACCTCTCGCGCGGCGTCCGGGTCGAAGGCCGCGATCCAGCAAGTCCCCAGCCCCAGGTCGGCTGCAGCCAGGATCAGATGATCCATGACGATGGCCACGTCCACGTCGTTGTAGTTCTTGCCGTCCTGCTTACGCACCCAATTCTCGGCCGGTACGCCACAAGCTGCGACGACCAGCGGTGCCTGCGCGAACCAGTCCTTGTCGTACACCCTCCTCAACTCCTGCTCCCGACCGGCCGTGTGGATCACCACCAGACGGAACGGTTGCCGGTTATCGGCAGTAGGGGCCAGCCGCGCCGCCTCAAGAACCTGCGCCAACTGGTCCTCGGCGACGGGATCGCTCCGGTAGGCACGGCAGCTGTAGCGCGTGCGGATGAGCTCCTGGAAGTCCATGGGGTTCTCCTTGTCAGGATCGAATGTTAAACATCGCCCCGCCCCAACGGCCTCGTAGGTTACTTCACCAACACCATCCTCTTCGTCTCGGTGTAGGAGCCGGCGGTCAGGCGGTAGAAGTAGGTGCCGGAGGCCAGCTGGCGGCCACGGTCGTCTCTACCGTTCCAGACTGCCTCGTGGTAGCCCTCAACGTAGACCTCGCCCCCTATCAGCACCCTCACCAAACGACCTGCCACGTCGAATACGCGCAGGCTTACGGCCTCCGGCTCCGGTAGGTCGAATGCGATCCTCGTCAGGGGATTGAAGGGGTTGGGGACGTTCTGTTCCAGCACGTGGCGTGCGGCCGGCACTTCATCCACGGCTGATACGCAGGCGATCAACCCCGCGGTCACCTGCTCGCGGAACATCTCGACCGTTCCGTAGATACGGTCCCAGGAATAGGCCTCGTCGACCGCCCAGTTGACGAACAGGCCGAACGCGAAGTCCTTCCGCAGGGATCTGGACCCCGCGCACTCCCAGGGCAGGCTGACCCAGCCGGCCACCGAACGGTAGTGCACGTTAGGTCCCCCCTCCTCTGCCGGCATGGTGTCCCAGCCGGCCTTCCAGGCGAGTCGCGTTCCGCTCCAATAGTCCGCGGCCGCCTCGGGAACGCCCAGGTCCGTCGCCACCTCGTGGATCAGACTCTCCAGGTGGTCACTGAACCATCCCCGGGGATTCGAGTTTTCGCCGAGCATCAGCATGTAGAATACGTCGCGATGGTAGGAGTCGAGATACAGACCCTGGGCGACGCCCTCGTACAGCCGCGCCATGTCCGCGAGTGTGGTC
>QNDV01000290.1 GCA_003646045.1 bacterium | reverse complement strand
TGGGTGTGGTGGGCTTCGGCCTGGGTGGCGACGAGACCAATGGTCCTGCGGCGGATTTCGCGCCCCTGTTCGCTGATGTGGCGGTGGAAGGATTGGGCATCAGCATCCATGCGGGGGAGATTCCGTCCATGGGCGATGCGGGGCGACATTCAGTGCGCGAGGCGGTGGAGATCTGTGGTGCCACCCGCATCGGCCACGGGCTGGCGGCGGCGTCCGACCCCCTGCTGCTGGCCCTGCTGGCTGCGCGCGGCGTACACGTGGAGGCCTGCCCGCGCTCCAACCTGGCCACCGGCGCCATCGACCGGCTGGAGGATCATCCTCTGCGCATATTCCTGGCAGCCGGCGTGCCCTGCAGTCTGAACACCGACGACCGGGGGCTCTTCGGCCTGGATCTGGCAGGGGAATATGACGCCGCCCGCGAGGCCTTCGACCTGACGGACGTCGAGGTGGAAACAATGGCCGCTTCCGCGCGGGAAGCGGCCTTCGCTGTTACATGTTAGCCGCTGCGGCCGAGTCGGCGGCGGCGGCGTCCTGCTCGCGTCGCGTCATTTCGTTGAGCACAACCGCTTCCTCGGTGCGCAGGATGTCGGCAAATTCGCTGCAGAGGCTCGTGAAGGTCTCGAACGAATCCGCCTGCTTGTTCGCGGCCATGACTTCGATGCGTTTGGCACTGATTATGATGGTTTGCATGCGGGTCAGTCGCCGCAGGGCCGCGGGATGTTCCTCGGCCTCGCCCTTGCGCACGCGCCGTCTGGTTTTCTTGTTCGGTATCGGGGTGCCCACCTCGGCGGCGTCGGTCAGGCCGGTCTCGACGTCCTTGCCGTGCTGCTTGATGGTGTGGTTCTGACTCAGCATGTCCTCGCGGTCGTAGATGACCTCCAGCATGTGTTCCAGGAGGTCGGCCATCACCGACCGGCGATTGGCGTTGTTGCTGTGGCGGCCGGCGGATTCCAGCTTGCGCAGATAGGAATCCTGCTTGGACAGTTCCCACTGCACATTGTCCAGGCCGCGCTCCAGATCGCGACTGCTGACGTCGCTCAGGTCTTCGGCCAGGGCGGACAACGCCAGGCAGAACAGGGAACAGAGGATAAATGTCGTCCTGGTCTGCAGGATACCGGTCTTCATGGCCAACTCCAGGGTTCAAGGCACAGTGGGACCTTTTCGCGAATCACGATTTCGTGTATCATCGGCAGCAATCCGTAAAACTTCAACGTCAGCTCTTTATTTTGCTCCGGGAGGCTCCCATGTATCGCCATTCCCTGCGGCTGTTGGTCGCAACGGTCGTTCTGGTGTCAGTCGTAACGCCGGTCACGGCCGAAACCTGGGTCCGCGCCGCGGGGGGGTTGTCCCACATGGCCATGGGTGACATCGGTGGGGCCAGCTTCAACTTCTACGACGAGCCCGGGGCCGAGGCCACCTGGGGTGACGTGGGGACGGGCTTCCTGCTGGATCTCGCCGCGGGCCACGACGTCAACCGCAACTGGGGCGTCGGTTTCCACTGGGAACACCAATGGGCCGGCTCGACGGCTACCGACCAGGGCGTGGACGGCGACCTGAACCTCAAAGCGGATTTCTTCCTGGCTCGCCTGTACTGGAGACCGGTGCATGGTGGAAACTGGAACCTGGGCCTCGTCTCCGGTCTGGGCTATTTCTTCGCGGGCGGCTCCGGCAAGGTAACCCGGGGCACCGTCAATTACGGAGAGTCCGACCTGTGGGGTAACAGCTGGAGCTTCGACCTGGCACTCATCGGCGGCTGGCGCCTGACCGATCACGCCGAGTTGCAGGTCCAGGTCGGGGGGCGCTATGCCGTCATTGACAAGTTCGAGATCGGCAAGCGCGTGGTCCACCGCGAGGACGGGACCCAGGCCGAACTTGACTACTCGGGTTGGCAGATCAAGGCCGGTGTGCGCTGGTCCCTGGGTGATAGTGACCCTGAGGCGTATTCAGGTCTCTAGCCCGTCCTATTCTTCCACCAGCTTCCGTAGCCGCGCGATTTCCGCCGCGACCAGATCCTCGTCCAGCCGGGGGAACAGGATTTCCGGTTTGCCCAGGGGACGACCCGCCGGGACCGGACGGCATCCTTCCTCCCAGCCGCCCTGCCACAGATCGCTCTCCATGCCCAGCCAACTCCACAGCTTCTCCATGGCCGTGGGTGTGACCGGCGCCAGCATCAGGCACAGCATGCGCAGGATCTGCACGATGACGCCCAGGCTGTGTCCGCAGCGCTCCAGGTCGGTCTTGCGGGATTTGAAGGGCGCCGACTCGTCGAAGTAGCGGTTGCCCACCTGGCCGGCGTGGAAGGCGGCCTCCAGGGCGGCCTTGACCTCGAAGCGCTCCAGATGGTCGGCCCACTTCTGCAGGTCGGCCTCTACCTCGGCCAGGGCCGCGCGGTCCAGGTCGGTCATCTGCTCCTCGGACCAGGCCGGCACCGTACCGTCGAAATACTTGTGGATGAAGGTGAACACGCGGTTGACGAGGTTGCCGAAGTTGTTGCCCAGCTCGTTGTCGTTGCGGGCCTGGAAACCCTCCCAGGTGAAGTTCATGTCCCGGGTCTCGGGTGCGTTGCGGGCCAGGGTGTAGCGCAGGGGGTCGGCCCCGAACTTCTGCAGGTACTCGGGCAGCCACACCGCGAAGCCGCGACTGGTGGAAAGCTTCTGGCCCTCGAGGTTCAGGAACTCGTTGGCCGGTACGTTGTCGGGCAGGATGTAGTCCTCGCTGTGGGCCATGAGCATGGCCGGGAACATCACCGCATGGAAGAAGACGTTGTCCTTGCCGATGAAATGGACCAGGCGGGTCGAGGAGTCCTGCCACCAGGTCCGCCAGGCCTCGGGGTCATCCTGGGTGGCGGCCCATTCCCTGGTGGCGGAGATGTAGCCGATGGGAGCCTCGAACCAGACATAGAAAACCTTGCCCTCGTGGTCCGGCAAAGGCACGGGTACGCCCCAGCCCAGATCGCGGGTGACGGCCCGGTCCTGCAGGCCGTCCTTGAACCAGCTGCGGCAGTACTGTTTGACGTTTTCCTTCCACTCGGAATGGGTCTCGATCAGCCGTTCCAGCTTCTGTTGCCAATCGCCCAGGGGCAGGAACCAGTGGGTTGTTCGGCGCAATTCGAGGGGGCTGCCGTCCTGGGCGTTGCGGGGGTCGATCAATTCGGTGGGGTCGAGGCTGGAGCCGCAGGCCTCGCACTGGTCGCCCCGGGCGCCCTCGGCCTGGCATTTGGGGCAGGTGCCTTCGATGTAGCGATCGGCCAGGAAGCGATCCTGGCTGGGGCTGTAGAACTGGTCGGTGGTCTTCTGGCGGAACCGGTCCTGTCCGTGGAGGTCGGCGAAGAAGGCCTGGCTCGTCTCGGTGTGGATGGGACGACTGGTCTGGCTGAAGTTGTCGAAGGACATGCCGAAGTCCGCGAACGACGACTTGATCGAGGCGTGGTTGCGATCCACCAGCTCCTGGGGCGTGATCCCCTGCTTCTCGGCCGTCAGGGTGATGGGCACCCCGTACTCGTCACTGCCGCAGATGTACAGCACCTCGCGGTCGCGCAATCTCAGGTACCGCACGTAGATGTCGGCCGGCAGATAGGCCCCGGCCAGATGCCCCAGGTGGATCTCGCCGTTCGCATAGGGCAGGGCGCTGGTTACGAGAGTGCGCTTGAAAGAGCTCACGGGGGCCTCCGGAGGAAACGGTCGGATCGGATTTCAGGTAGGGATGAACTTAAATCAAGTTATCGGGCACCGGCAAGACGGTTTTGCCATAGACGTACCGGTCGAGCCACTGCCCGCACTCGACTCCGGTCACCTGCAGGATGGCATCCTCGAGAGCGTCACGGGACAGGGGAGACCCGTCCCGGTGGTCGTACATGTGGCGCAACACGCCGTCCAGGGGTCGCTCGATGCCCGAGTGGCGGGTCAACCACGCATCCAGGCCGGCACAGACAGCCACCCCGCCGGCATAGCCGAAACGCACCTGCGCCGGCGAGGCCATTACCTTGGCTGCGGCGTCGGCCACGGCCATGGTTCCCAGTATCTCGTTGAGCTCGTAGTCCCGATGCAGCCGCGCGCCTAGGATCTTGCGGGCGTGGTCCGGTGACCAGATTCCCGCCGCGGTGAGCATGCGCGCGGCGTACCAGGTGGTGGCGCCCTCGGTGAACCACAGGGTCGACGGGTCCTCCTGGGGTATGGCCTCGCCCAGCCAGCCGTGGAACATCTCGTGGGCGATGACGCTGGCCGCCTGGCTTTCCAGCTCTCCCCAGGTGGTTTCGCGATCGATCATCACCAGGACCGAGCTGCCCGTATGCACCCCGTAGACATCGAAGCCGTCGGTGGCGGTGACCTCATTGGGCGCCAGCAGCACGGTGATGCGGGGGCTGGGGGCCGAGCCGAAGAAACCCAGTTCGGTG
>QNDV01000289.1 GCA_003646045.1 bacterium | reverse complement strand
TACGCCGGCAGTGGTGGCGACGCCCTGCCCTACTACTTCAAGTACTACGAGCTGGGCGAGGTGGTGGGCACCCGCACCTGGGGTGGCCTGGTGGGGATCAGTCGTGGCATCCGCCTGATGGACGGCGGCGGTGTCACCTTCCCGGAGTTCGGCCTGTTCAACGTCAATGGCGAATGGGATGTGGAGAATTACGGTGTCGATCCGACCGTGCCCATCGACAACCTGCCCCACGAGGTGATCGCCGGGCGCGATCCCCAGCTGGAGAAGGCGGTCGAGGTGCTGCTGCAGAAGATCAAGGACGAACCAGTGGAAGTGCCGGCCAACGGACGCTTCCCCGTCAAGCGCGACTGAGCAGGCTGGTGAAGAACTCATTCTGGTGGCAGGTGCGCCCTGCCGAGCCAAGATCAAGGCACGGATTCGCCGCCGTAGCCGTAGCTACGGCAAGGATTCGTAACGCTGAGCTCGGTTTGGCAGGGCGTGCGTGACGCCGGGAGGAGTTATTCAACAGCCTGCTAGGCCGTAACGTCGGACGCGCGAGCCCGACGTGGCGCCGTCTTCCTGCGGGGAGACGGCGCCTTGGCTTCTACTTGCTCCATTCCACGGAGAATACGACACCGCGGTCGGAGGTGGCCTCCGCTCCCTCGGGCGGCTGGTTGTCGCGGCTCTCGTACCAGGTGAGCACGAGAAAGAGGTCCTTCACCATCTCGCGCCGCGCTTTCAGATCGATATCCGAACGTACCCGCCCACTGATGGTAAGATTGGGCATCGCGGCCACGTTGAGCGTGATGTCGGTCTTGGGCGTCTCCAGGTCGAATACCTTGAAGGACCCGTTGAACATGCCTTCCCACGAATCCTCGCCGATACCCCCGTCCACCGCCCACTCGCGGGTCAGGTAGATGCCCGCTCCCACGGTCAGGGAACTGATTCGCTTGTCCAGCAGGTCGTAGCCCAGACCACCACCTCCCCGCAGGCGGAGCTGGAGACCCAGTTCATCATGCCGGCGGGCACCCACCGATCCCTGTGCCTGAAGACGCCCGGATACGGTCCGCGCGTAGTAGCCCGTACCGTCGTAGCGTCGCTTGATGTCGCTCTCGTTCTCTGTGATATCGGCCGTGATCTTGCCCCCCGCCCGGCGGATCCGACTGCGGTAGTCGATGCTGGCGTCCGCCCGCAGGACCGTAATGGAGGTCGACTTGGTGTATTGGTATCCCAAGCCTGCCGCCAGGTCGAACTTGTCCCAGAAGTCCTTCTTGATGCGCTCGATGGTGGCGAGGTCGGACATGTGCAGATCCGCCGTGCGCATGGGGCCGACCACCTTGAGCAACCTGTCCCCACCGCTGTCCTCAAAACGGCCGTAGTGCAGGAATCCCGAATTCGTCTTCACCAGGAAGAGGTTCTGGCTGGTCAGGCGGGCTATGTGTTGCCACTTGATCTGCAGGGTCCCCATATCGTCGGTCTTGACGGTCAGCATGCCGTACTCGAGCACCTTGATCTCGCAGGTAACGTAGTCACCGTTGCTCATCACCAGGACATCGGTCTTGGCGGCCCCCGCGGCCGACTGCGGCAGCAACAGGACCATGGCCAGCAGGGCTGCGGCCAAGTGGCGGATCACGCCGTTGCCTCCCGGACCAGAATCACGAGGTGATCCATCTCCGCCGGGCCGTAGCGATGGTCCACCGGCAGCGGTAGCATCTCCACCGCCAGGCGCCGTTCGAACTCCGTCAACTCCAGGCGCGAATCGGCACCCCAGAGGCGCGGCGCCCATACGCGACGGGACCAAAGCGCCTCGTGGTGATCACCGCCAGCCGGCAGGAACGGATAGGCCATGGGCACGACTCCCGCCGCCGGTTCGGGCACAGGCAGCGCATTGGTGTCGCCCAGGGCCGAGTGGAGGCGGTCAAAATTACTGCGGCGCCGACGGCGGATCCCGTCACCGTCAAGGCGTGCCAGCGCGGCGGTTGCCAGTTGCGAGGGTCCCGCCAACGGCCAGTCGGCCACCGCCTCCTCGTGGGCCCGGAAAGCGTCACGCCCGGCTGCCGCTCCGCTGGCTGCCCTTTGCCGCAAAAAGGTATCATCCCCTGTCAACGGTGGTAGTTCCGGTCCAGCCGGATCCAGTGCGTAGAGACTCGCGCCGTCAGGCACGGGCAGGAATTTGCGCCAGGAATTGAACGAGGCCAGGTCGCGTCGCGGACCACGAAAAAAAGCCATGGTGTCGTCCACGATCACACGTTCCTCCGGCCAGCCGCTGGCCTGCAGGCCGCCGTCCAGCAACCCGAAGGCGTTGAGCAGCAGCAGACCCGCTTCTGCGGCGGGATCGGGCCACGAGTCCGGCAACAGATCCGGTCCCAGGTGATAAAAGACAGGCGTGGCCCCGGCCGCGGAGACCGCGTCCAGCACCGCCGGGCATATCCAGCCGGGCAGATGCAGGCGACGTATGCCACTGGCGGACAACCAGTGGGCAAGGGCCTGTCGACCGCTGGCGAAATGCAGTCCCCTGCCCGGGTCGATGCCCACACCCTCAGGAAGATTTTCGAACCCGAAGTAGCCGCCCAGATCCTTCATGCCGCTCCCGTTGAAACCAAGTTTGACCGGACACTAGCACAGAGATCTAGAGCCGCGCCACACCCAGAAATGCCGCGTGCCAGGCCGCAACCAGTACCATGAAGACCATACGCAGACGCTGGGGATCGCCCTTCAGATAGCGATACTCGATGCTGCTGGTAGGACAGTTGCTCAGGCAGTCCCCGCACAGGGTACAGGCCTCGGCCGGCTCGCGTTGCAGCACGTCCTCGGGGTAGAGGGCGTCGAAGCGGCAGGCAGGGGTGCACGCCCCGCAATCGGTACAGCTGTCGGCGATGCGCAGGCGCCAGGGCGACACCTTGCCCAGGCGGGTCGCCAGCCAGCCCATGGGACACCACAGGGTACAGTGGGTCATATGGCCCGTGCGCCGGGACCACAGCATCATCAGGCCCACGCCCCCCAGGCCGAAGCCGGCCGCCAACCAACCGGCCACCACCGTGGGCACACCCAGACGGCCCATCACCAGGGCTGCCGTCATCACCACTACCAGCACGCCCAATCGTGCGGCACCTCGCCAGCGGGGCAACCTGTCGGGTCGCTTCCGCGCCCGCGCCGCCCGGTCGTCCCAGGCGCCTATATAACATAGCCAGCTGCACCAGGCCGGTCCCAGCACCAGTACCGACGAGCTGAAGAGAATGGCCATGAACAGGCCGCCGCCCCGGAACAGCGGACCCGCGGCGATGAGGGCGGGTACCGGCAGATGCAGCTTGCCCGTCATGAGCAGCTTCTCGAAGCCGGCCATACCCAGCAGGAGTTGGGTGAAGAAGACCACGGAAAAGATCAGCCAAACCCGGGGGCGCAACTGTTTGATGGCCCGCGGCTCGCGCAGACGGTCGGCCAACCAACCTGCGTAGAAGGCCAGCACCATCGCTTCCCACCAGCCGCCCGCGGACAGGAAACGTTCCAGCAGGATTCCCGCCGGGTCGGTGTAGAGTTGCACCGGTACCAGCAGGACACCCACCACCAGAAAGGCTCCCAGACCCGAAGCCACCGGGTCGGGATCACGACGGGCCCACCTGCCCAGGGGCAGGGCCGCCAACAGGGTGAACAGGGCCACGCCCCCCAGGATCAACATGGACCTCGTGGCCGGCATACCGTAGCGCCGGTAGACATCCGTGATGGTCAGCAGGGTCAGGATCCACTCGAAGGCGCCGGCAACCAGCATCACCTGTACGGCCCGTTCGACCCAGCGTCGTTTCAGGAACAGGAAGAAGGGCAGGGTGAGCCACATCCCCATCAGGCCGGTCTCGACGGCGCGCATATGGTGGGCGGCCAGGGCCAGGCAGGCTATAACCAGGGGGATGAAGCGCATGAGGTTCCGTCCGGTTCGGGTTATCCCGGAATCTAGGTGCGACAATACGGGAAGTCAAATATGATCCGGATATCCGAATTGTGGTAAACGACAACCCAACAGCAGGTTGCCTGATATGTGAGCGGGTAGCCGTATCAGGGGACCTTGGGCTCCCAGACCACCTTGAGGATCTGGAGTTCACGGGCCACATCCACTTCAACCGCCTGGTAGCTGCCGTCGTCAGCCAACAGTGTCACCCGCACCCGTGGCAGCAATTCCAGCTGCTCTACCGTGCCCTCGGGATAGGTAATCACCTCGATTGGTTCCAGACCGTAATGGGCGGGCACGTAGGTGGGATCGCGCTCGGTGAAGCTGCCATTGGCATCGGTGACGGCCGCCGTGAAGTGGTCCGGATCACCGGTGACGAAAACCAGGTAGCCTGCGTGGGAAACGATCCCGTCGTCGGTTTCGATTTCCATGGTGAAACGGTAGACACCGTCGTGTACGGGCAGCCCGTTGTCGTCCAGGCCCGTCCAGATGACGAATTGCTGG
>QNDV01000288.1 GCA_003646045.1 bacterium | reverse complement strand
TGCTGGACAACCACGTGCATTCCCTGACCACCGCCGGTCATGGCGAAGAGGCGGAGGTTTGGCGGCGTCAGAGCGACCGGATCATGGATTCGGCCCGCGGCGTTCCCTTCGACCGCGAGGACCTGCCGTCAGGACTGGTTACCTGTCTCGAACCCTACCGGTCCAAGTTCGAGAATTTATACTGCCCCGAAGCGGCCAGCCTCGAATTGACGGTGATCCACAAGAAGGGGCTCAGCTTCCATTCCGAATAGGCAGGGAGGCGATTGCGCAGAGGATCGGTCTGGTCTATTGTGTGGCTTTCATCGTAACCGCAGCGTGTAAGAATGCTTGGGGAGTCGGGGGAATCTCGCTTGGTACGCATCGCCGTAATTTCCGATGTCCACAGCAATCTGCAGGCCCTGCAAACGGTTCTGGCCAGGATCGATGAACTGGGCTGCGACCATTTATGGTGTCTGGGTGACGTGGTGGGCTACGGTGCCCGCCCCGTCGAGTGTCTGGAACTGGTGCGTGATCGGGCGGACATCTGTATCCAGGGTAACCATGACGCCCTGGTGGCCAAAGGCGGGGACAATACCTACTTCAATCCCCGCTCGCTGGCTGCGGTGGCACACAACCGGCAGCTACTGGATCCGGACCAGTTGGCGTGGCTGGGAGCACTTCCGACCCGCCATCTGGAAGCCGACGGCACACTGCTGGCCCATGGCTCTCCCGATGATCGCGACCGCTACCTCATCACCGCCGGTGACCTGGAATCGGTCCGCCGCACGGACGACGCCGGCGCGGGGCCGGGCCTGACCTTCTTCGGGCACACGCATCAACCCGTCATCTTTTCCGCGTCCGGACCGGTGACCGCTCCCCGCGGATGCTGCGCCCTGCCCTCCGGCGAGCGGATCCTCGTCAATCCCGGCAGCGTGGGGCAGCCTCGGGACACGGACCCGCGGGCGGCTTTCCTGTGGTGGGATCGCGGGGACAACGATCTGCACTTCGAGCGGCTGGAGTACGACCTGGAAGCGGCGCGGCAGGAGATCCTGGACGCCGGTCTGCCGCCACGCCTGGGTGATCGCCTGCGCGAGGGGCGCTGAACCCGACAGTCGGCGTTTTTTCGGGATATTCAACCGTCCATCTTCTATATTGCTTGGCGAAGATCATCGTGATGCGGGATGCCACGGAGGCTCTCCAGAGACTTTGTGTCGTCCGGGACTGACGAGCGCCCGCTGCGGGCCGGGGAGGATCATAAGATGGCCATCGAGACCACAATGGACATGGTGAACGGGGTTTACGAGACAACGCGCCGTAATATCGACGTGGTACGCCAACGACTGGGACGTCCCCTGACCCTGGCCGAGAAGGTCCTCTTCGGTCATCTGGCAGATGCCGCGGGACAGGAGTTCGAGCGCGGTGAGGCCACCTTGGCCCTGCGTCCCGACCGTGTCGCCATGCAGGACGCCACGGCCCAGATGGCCATCCTCCAGTTCATGCAGGCCGGCCGCGACGAGACCGCCGTGCCCACCACCGTACACTGCGACCATCTGTTGCTGGCCCACAAGGGTGCCGTGGCGGACAAGGCCCATGCCCTGGATGTGAACCGAGAGGTCTACGACTTCCTGAGCAGCGCGGCCGATCGCTACGGCATGGGTTTCTGGAAGCCCGGCAGCGGCATCATCCACCAGATCGTGCTGGAGAACTACGCCTTCCCCGGCGGACTGATCATCGGTACCGACAGTCACACACCCAACGGTGGCGGCCTGGGCATGGTGGCCTGCGGCGTGGGCGGTGCCGACGCCGTGGATGTCATGGTGGGTGACAACTGGGAAGTGAAGCATCCGAAACTTATCGGCGTGAAGCTCACGGGCGCGCCCAGCGGCTGGACCGCACCCAAGGACGTCATCCTCAAGCTGCTGGGTATCCTGACGGTGAAGGGCGGTACCAACGCCATCATCGAGTACTTCGGTCCCGGCACCGCCGCCCTCAGTTGCACCGGCAAGGCCACCATCACCAACATGGGGGCCGAACTGGGGGCTACCACCAGCATCTTTCCCTATGACGACCGCATGAAGGCCTACCTGGCAGCCACGCAGCGTGCCGACCTGGCCGAGCTGGCCGACGCCAACACCGACCTGCTCACGGCGGATCCCGAGGTGGCGGCGCAGCCGGAGGATTTCTACGACCGGATCATAGAGATCGACCTGTCGACCCTGGAGCCGCACCTGGTGGGCCCGCACTCGCCGGACATCGCCCATCCCGTGGGGCGGATGGCGGCCGATACCGAGAGCGAAGGCTATCCCGAGCAACTGACCGCGACGCTCATCGGCAGCTGCACCAACAGCAGCTACGAGGATATCTGCCGTGCCACCGACGTGGCCGAGCAGGCACGGGCCAAGGGCCTCAGGATGAAGACCACCCTGTGGGTTTCCCCGGGCAGCGACTTGATCTACGAGACCATCAAGCGCGACGGGCAGCTGGCGGTACTCGAGGACGTGGGCGCCACGGTGCTCACCAACGCCTGCGGGCCCTGCATCGGCCAGTGGCAGCGGGAAGACATCCCGGAGAATACACGCAACAGCATCGTCACCAGCTTCAACCGCAACTTCAAGAAGCGGGCCGACGGCAATCCCAATACCCACGCTTTCATCGGGTCGCCGGAAGTGGTTTTGGCCTACGGGTTGGCGGGTACGCTGAAATTCAATCCCCTCACGGACACCCTGACCAACGAGGCCGGCGAGCAGGTAAAACTGGATGCGCCCGCCGTGGCCGACGAACTGCCGCCCGAGGGCTTCGTGATTTCGGGTGAGGGCTACCAGGCGCCCAGCCCGGGCACGGAGGGCGCCGTTGTGGTGGATCCCGAGAGTGAGCGTCTGGCCCTGCTGGAGCCCTTCAGCGCCTGGGACGGCAACGATTACCTCGGCCTGCCTCTGCTGATCAAGGCCCTCGGCAAGTGCACCACCGATCATATCAGCATGGCCGGTCCCTGGCTGAAGTTCCGGGGCCACCTGGACAACATCAGCAACAACATGCTGATCGGCGCGGTGAACGCCTTCAATGGGGAAACCAACAGCGTCAGGAACATCGAGACCGGCGCCTACGGCGAGGTGCCTGCCACGGCACGGGACTACAAGGCCCGCTCGCTGCGCTGGGTCGTGGTCGGAGACGAGAACTACGGCGAGGGCAGCAGCCGTGAACACGCCGCCATGGAACCCCGTCATCTAGGCTGTGCAGCGGTGATCGTGCGCGGTTTCGCGCGGATCCACGAGACCAACCTCAAGAAGCAGGGCGTCCTGCCCCTGACCTTCATCGACCCCGCCGATTACGAC
The DNA here is from genome assembly GCA_003646045.1 of bacterium. Next base: position 1,133 of record QNDV01000288.1, on the reverse strand, counting down.
AAGGTGGCCGAAGGGGATCGCTTCGATCTGACGGGATTGGCGGGATTGGCGCCGGACAGCAGGGTGACCTGCGTACTGCATCACGCCGACGGCACCGGGGACACTTTCGAACTGGCCCACACCATGACCGGTGAGCAGATCGAGTGGTTCAAGGCCGGCAGCGCCCTGAACAGGATCAAGAGCAACGGCTGAACAACCGAGGAAATCGGACTGGGGACCCCGGAGATGGCTTCGGGGTCTTTTTTTTTAGACACGAGCATTTTGTGGGCGGCAGGAAATTATGTATTGTCATTTGTGTTAGAATCCAGAGCGGATCCGACAAACCACGCTGTTCACCTGTGTATGGTTCGTTCCCTCGCCGGCGACGAACTTCGACCGACCAGGAGGATTGCCCATGCGCCGCTCGTTCACTGCTCTGCTGTTGCTCGCCCTGCTCGCCACTGCCGCTCTTGCCGCCGACAAACCGTTACTGCGCCGCGATGGGGGTGGAGTCCTCTACGGTGGCCCGGCCGCCGGCTCGGCCAAGGCCGTCACCGACAGCTTCCTGTTGATGGGGCCCACCGGCAGCGGCGCACCGTTCATCGGCGATTTCGAATTGCAGCACAAGGCCCTGGATCCTGCCTTGTCCAACGGCTGGACCAGTCGGGACTGGACGGCGCCCACCGGTAGCTACTGGCAGGTCAGCGACTACTTCGCGGTCAACGGTTCCTCGTCGGCCTGGTGCGGCGACCTGTCCTACGCGTCCTGTGATGGTGGCGTGACCGATCCCGCCGGCGGCTATGGCCCCAACTGGGATAACTTGCTGGAGTGGCGCCAGCAGGTTGCCGATCCGAATCTCGCCACCACCCTGGGCATCACCGCTACCGCCAACATCCACAGCGAGCCCGGTTATGACGGCACCAAGCTGCAGGTCGAAAAATTCGATCTGGGCCTGGTGGATCTCAACTACTGGGATGGGGTTCAGCCCGGCCTGTACATCAATGAAACCGCCACCTATCAGCCGGGTGAATACATGGGCGCCGGTGCCGACGAGGTGGTAGTGATCTGGCACTTCCGCTCGGACGGCGCCTACGACGACGAGGATTGTTCCTATCCTACCAGCGGTGGCATCCAGTTGGACGATGTGACCATCA
>QNDV01000287.1 GCA_003646045.1 bacterium | reverse complement strand
GTGATCGCGGCGGTAGAGGAAAAGCTGGCCGAGATCAATGGCATCCTCCCCGACGGCCTGCGCCTGGTGCCCTACTACGAGCAGAAGTCGCTGGTTACCGCGGCGGTGCGGACCGTCACCAGCGCCCTGGTCCAGGGCGTAGTGCTCGTGTCGCTGGTACTGCTGGTGTTCATGGGCGGCTTCAGGCCCAGCCTGGTGGTGGCCCTGTCGCTGCCCTTCTCGGTGCTGTTCGCCTTCCTGATCATGGGCCGTCTCGGTCATACCGCGAATCTCATGTCCCTGGGCGGACTGGCCATTGCGATAGGGATGATGGTGGACGGCACCATCGTCATGGTGGAGAACGTGGACCGGCGCCTGCGGCGCAGCGCCCCCGACAGCAGCCGTCGCTCGGTGGTGGGTGACGCCTGCCGCGAGGTGGGTCGACCGGTGGCGTTCGCCATCGCTATCATCGTGCTGGTCTTCGTGCCGCTGTTCACCCTGCAGGGCGTGGAGGGCAAGACCTTCCGCCCCCTGGCCTGGACCGTGGCCCTGGGCATGGCCGGGTCGCTGATCTTCGCCATCTTCATTGCCCCGACGTTGAGCGCCTGGTTCCTGAAGCGTCCCGACGGCGACCAGCCCGCCGACCCCTGGTTGGCCCGGCACCTGCGACGGGGCTACGAACCGGTGGTGCGTTTCTTCGTGAAGCGGGTGCCGGCGGCCCTGTTGCTGGCGGCGGCCCTGCTGGGTGCGGGCGTGGTGCTGGCACCGCGACTGGGCTCGGAGTTCACGCCTCGCCTGCGCGAGGGCACGATCATCGTGGGCCTGACCATGGCCCCTTCCATCGCCCTGGAAGAGAGCAAGCGCATCGTGCAGATCGTCGAGCGCCGTCTCATGGCCATTCCCGAAATCGAGGAAGTGGTCAGCCGCATCGGACGCGGCGAAATCGGTGCCCACACCGACCCGGTCAACTCTGGTGAAGTGTTCGTGTTGCTGGCGCCACCTGACACCTGGCGCACTGCCAGCACCCAGGACGAGATCGAGAGCGTGATCCGCGCCGAACTCGGTGATGTACCCGGCGTGCGGGTCAGCCTCACCCAGCCCATCGAGATGTCGGTGGACGAACTGCTGGAAGGCGTCACCGCCGAGTTGGCGGTGAAGATCTTCGGCGAAGACCTGGACACCCTGGTGGAGTCGGCCGGCCGGGTATCCCGGGTGATCAGCGGTGTCGAGGGCGCCGCCGACGTACAGGTCGATCAGGTGGCGGGCACGCCCCAGCTGCTGATCCGCCTGGATCGCGAGGCCATCGCGCGCTACGGCCTGAACGTGGCCGACGTGCAGGGCACCTTGTCCGCGGCGGTGGGTGGTCGCATCACCGGTCATATCTACGAGGGTCGGCGCCGCTTCGATATCAGCGTGCGTTACCCCCACGAGGCTCGTGATACCTCCGCGCGCATTGCCGATATCCTGGTAGCCACTCCCGACGGAGCGCGGGTGCCCCTGGGCGAACTGGCCCACTTCGAGGAGGTAGTGGGACCGCGGCAAATCACCCGCGAGAACAACCAGCGCTTCATCGCCATCAGCTGCAACGTGGTGGACCGCGACATCGGTGGTTTCGTGGACGAGGCCAGGCAGGCCATCGCCGACCAGGTGGAACTGCCGCCGGGTTACCTGACCACCTGGGGCGGCCAGTACCGGCTGCAGCAGGAGGCTAATCGTCGCCTGGTGGTGGTGGTGCCCGTGGTGCTGGGTCTGCTGCTGCTGCTGATCTTCGCCAACTTCAGGTCGTTCCGGCACAGTCTGCTGATCCTGCTGAACATCCCGTTGGCCCTGGTCGGTGGCGTGGTCGCCCTCTGGCTGGCGGGCATGAACCTGTCCGTGCCGGCGAGCGTGGGATTCATCGCCCTGTTCGGCATCGCCCTGGAGAACGGGATGGTGCTGGTGACCCGCATGAACCAGTTGGTGGCCGATGGTATGGCGACCAGGGAGGCGGCGGTGATCGCGGCCGCCCAGCGCCTGCGTCCGGTGCTGATGACGGCGGCCACTACGGCGTTGGGGTTGATGCCGTTGCTGATCGCCGCGGGCACGGGCAGCGAAGTGCAGCGGCCGTTGGCCACCGTGGTGGTGGGTGGACTGCTCAGTTCCACGGTGCTGACGTTGTTGGTGCTGCCGGCGTTGTATCCGCGGTTTACGGAGCGGGTGCGGAAGTAGGTGGGGAGATGATTGGGAGGGCCGGCTCTGACAGGGGCCGGCCTTTCGTCTACCAGTACCAGGCCCCGGTAAAGACGAATGGCGCGAAGGACGCGTCCTTGAAGATGTCACCCTGGATATTCAGCCCGTGGGCTCCCAGGCTCATGCCGAAGGCCGCATTGTGGGTGACGCGGAATTCGTAACCCAGAGTGATCTCGAAGCCCAGCCCGGACTCCTGCAGATGCTCGCCGTGACCCTGTTCCTCGTCCTCGTGCAGCTCGATCCCCGTAATACGGGTCCAGGCCAGCCCCACGCCGCCACGTACGTAGAAGCCGCCCAGGCTGCGCGTGGGATCCCCGGGGTACCAGGTCACAGCGGCCAGAATGTTCTGCAGGCTGAGGCGGAATTTGACAGGCACGACGCCGGTCTCGTACATCCAGCCCGCGTAGGAAGCGCCGACCGAGAAGTGACGGCCAAGGCTGTGGCCCAGGCGGATCTGGGGAGACACGCCGTCCTGGATCTCGACGGATTCGTCCAGGCCGGCACCGAAGGTGATATTGCCGCGGGCGGGACCGTAGGACAGGCCCAGCATCCAGCCGTCACGTTCGTGGGGATGCAGGGCGGCCGCCGGAGTAACGGCAGCCATGACCACCATCACGGCCAGGGCGGCCGGGACGACGGAGCGCAATGATCTGGGGCGTTGCATGATCATGTGCGGCAGAATAGCCCACATTTTTCGTGGCGGCAATCGCTGATCGCGTCTAGGATCGCGGCATGAAAAGATTTCCCTTCATTCTGCTGCTTCTGATTACGGTTCTGGCGACCGTCCCGTCGCCCCACGCCGCCGCCGGTCCGAACCATGCCGTCAGCCTACAGTTCCTGCATTCCTGGTCCACCAGCCCGGATCCGGAAACCACCTCGGCTGTGCGTATCTCGCTGCTCTACGGACGCTCGGCGTCGGTGACGTGGCTGGACCTGGGCGGCGCGGCCACCAGGACTTCGGGTACGGTCCGGGGACTGCAGGGCACACTTGGTTATGCCGGCGTGGGCGGCGACCTGCGGGGCCTGGCGCTAACCCTCGGTGTCCACCTCGTACAGCAGGATGTGCACGGCCTGCAGCTCACCGGCCTGTCAAACTGGGTCGAGGGCGAATTGCGCGGCGGACAGTACTCGTTCCTGCTGAATCGCGTGGGTGAAGGCTTCCGGGGCGCCCAGGTAGCCACCATCCTGAACCAGAGCGACGGTGACGGCCGCTGGGTCCAGCTCGGCGGCGTGGCCAACGTCAACGTCGGTGATTTCGTCGGCGTCCAGATGGCGGGTATCGTCAACCACGCCAACGCCAACCTGGCCGGTGTCCAGACCGGTATCCTGAACTACGCCAATGACGTACAGGGTGTGCAGGTGGGTATCTTGAACCTGGGGCGCACTTTCAAGGGTGTACAGATAGGCATCATCAACAAGTCCTACGAGTTTTCCGGATTGCCCCTGGGCCTGGTGAACCTGTCCGAGTCCACCCAGGTGACCACGATGGTTTACGCATCCAACCACGCCGCGGCCACGGTGGGAGTGCGCACCGTGCTGAACGGCTGGTCCTCCATTGTCAGTGTCGGCTACGGAGACCAGTTGGGCGACGTGAACAACTCCGGCTTCTTTGGCTGGCACTTCGGGCGCCGCCTGCTGGACCGTGGAATATGGCGCCTGACAGCCGACATCGGCTTCACCCACATCACCCCCGAGACCAGCGATGACCCGGCCGTGCGGGACAAGAACCACTCGGCCGGCCAGTTGCGACTACACGGAGAATGGCGCCTGGGTCGCACCACTGCGCTATTTGCTGGCGTCGGCGCCAGCAACGTCGCGGAGAGCTACGACGACGGCGCGGCATCCTCCGAGGAATTCCTGGTCTTCGGTGGCCTGGTGCTGGGAGGCTGGCATTGAGGTACTTCGTCGGCATACTGCTGTTGATCGCGGTGACGGCGCCGGTCCTGGTCACGGCACCGGGTCCGGCCACGGCAGCAACCCAACCCGATTCGACAACCGTCAATTGGGACCAGCACTCCGCTCTGGATGATACCTTCTTCGTGCAGCCCAAGCGTCCGCTGCGGGCAATAGGCGAGATCTTCGGTCTCAACCTGTTGATCTGGACCTTCGATCGACATATCCGTGAAGGCGGTGAAAACCCGGCATTTCGCATCGGCTTCAATTCCTGGAAAGAGAACCTGGAGGCCGGCTTCGAGTGGGACGACAACCACTTCGCCACCAACCAGTTCTCCCACCCGTACC
>QNDV01000286.1 GCA_003646045.1 bacterium | reverse complement strand
TATATACCAGGCAGGATTCCCAAAACACAAATGGGGTGCAGGGCTCCACGCTACCTGTCACTACCCTCCCGGAGCAGCACCACTTCCAGCTCAACGTCCTCTGCCTCACTGTCTTCGGCCACGTGATGGTTACGTACCAGGACGTAGCGGCCGTCGGACAGGGCGACCAGACGATCAGTTGCCGCGTCCCCCGGGGCACGCAGGTGCACCCGGCGCAGTAAGCGGCCTTCGCGGTCGAATTCATCGAAGGCACCAAAGGACCCTGCCTCCTGTGGCGCGGTCAGGGGGCAGCGCTCCACCCACAGTTTCCCGTCGGGCCGGAAATGGACGCCGACCAGGGCGGGTTCGGTGACACAGGCTTCCCAGGCGAATGGTCCGCCACTGTTCGTTTCGACAAGCACGTCGATCTCGGACCGGGAGCGCTGTCGTGCGACCGTCGTGCCTTCTAGACGCACGCCGCCGCCGTCCATATCCCGCACCACGACGACGTAGGCATCCCGTTCGGGCAGCAGGGCCATGCGGCCGTCGACCGCCAGATCGAAACGACCGGTGCCGTAGGGCTCGAAGTAGTCGGCCTCGTTCATGGTGGTCGCCGCCAGGGCCTCCTGGTGGGTCCGGCTGCCGAGATCAGCCAGCACCTTGCCCTGATCGTCGCTCAACACTAGATAACTGCTGGAGGTGATATTGGGCGGCTCGAAGTGGGTCTGATGGTAGCCGATTAGCAGGTGCTTGCCGTCGGTCCTGATGCCGCGCAGCTCGGAAGGTTCGTGGGGGGCGTGGACCGGGGCAAAGCGCAAGGTGCCCAAGGGGTCACCCGCTTCGTTCAGCACCACCACCTTGTTCGACCCCATCCCGAAAGTCATGGGCGGCTTGCCCTCCATCAGGGCGATACGGTTGCCGGACAGGGCGCAGACGTCGAAGAGGCCTTTGGTTTCCCCCGGGCCCTCGCCGGATCGACCATAGGTGCGCCGGACCGAACCACTGTTGTCGACGAGCAGAACGTGGCCGAGCTGCCGGTCCAGAACCAGGACACCACCGCCGGGGGCCGCTGCCGCGGTACTGATGCGGCCCACCAGGATCTCGGCCTCGGCGCCGCAGTCCAACCGCCAGACTTCCTGCAGTTCGATGGTTTGTTCGAGGACGGCCTCGGCAGGTACCTGAACCACCGGTAGCGCGGTGTGATCGCTCAGGTCCAGTTGGGCGGTGGCAGTGGCCGCAATCAGCAGGAAGGGCAGGGTGAGGGGCTTCATGGACTACTCCCTGGGGTCTGGCGGTGGCGATACCGGGCGACCTTATGCCGCGAGAGCAATCAACAGCAAGGAAACATAACCGCCATCAGGACTTGTCGTACACGCCCTGCCAGGCCTGGATCCGTTTTTCCACCAGGCTGCGGCCGAGATTCCGCAGCATGGGCATGGTGCTTTCACCCATGAGCAGGTGCAGCCCTACGGTGGGCGGCCCGGACTTGGCCAATTTGGCGCTGACAGCCTCGAACCAGGCGATGGTCGTGGCCGACGTGTCGCGCCAGACGGTGGCTTCGAAACCCGCACTTTCCAGACCGGCCCGCGTTGTGTCGGCCATGGTCAGGAAGCTGAGGTCCGGTCCCTCGGACCACGGCACCGGGAAGTGTGGCTGCTGTCCGTCGATGCTGAAGATGTCGTGGAATACGAAGCGTCCTCGTGGCTTCAGCACCCGTTTGATCTCCGCGACAAACCCGCTCTTGTCCGGGATGTTCATCTGCACGTGCTCGCTCCAGACCAGGTCGAACTCCCCGTCGGCGAAGGGCAGGTCCACGGCATCGCCCTGTCGGAAGCTCGTACGCTCACCGAGACCGACCCATTGGGAAAGCTCCCCCGCCACGGCGCAGTACTCGGCTGTCACATCGAGACCCGTGACATGGCAACCGTATTGAGACGCGAGGAAACGGGCCGATCCACCCAGTCCACAACCGATATCCAACACCTTGAAGTGGGATTCGATGCCTGCCAGTTCAGCCAGCTCGACGGTGGCCTGGCGGCCGCGCACGTGATACTCGTCGGCCGGCGCCAGATCATCCACCTGGAGATGCGCCCGGTCCTTGCCCACGGCCTGGAACGCCTTTTCAAAGCGCTGGAGCAGATCGCCTACGCTGTAATGCTCATTGATGGCTGCGGCTCGGGAATCCACGGGGTGCCTTTCAGGCGGAGTTTAAGGGAGTCAATCAATCCCCGTTGTAGCAGCAAATACCGTTTCAGCCCATGGTGCAGGTGCAGAAGGTCGCCGAGCCATCGACTGTGCTGATGTTCGGCGCGAATCCCAGGCGTGACCACAATTCATGGAATTCGTCGGGGCTCATGAATCCGGCGCGAAATCCGTCCTCGCAAACGATCACCCCGTCACCCGTAGCCTCGTGGTCGATGGCCCCCATCATGCCGTCGGCGGCCTGGAGCTCGAACCACTCCAGCCGGTGGGGCCAGAACTGTTCGGCGTAGCTGGAGAACACCAGCTGTCCCCCGGGTCGGCAGACCCGCGCTGCTTCGCCAACCAGACGTTCACGATCCCCACCGAAGGCGCAGATCCCGTTCTGGGGGCAGACAACCGCGTCGAACGAGGCGTCGGGAAAAGACAACGCGGAGGCGTCCATCTCGTGAAATTCGGCGTGGGAATCTGTGCCGGCCAACTTGCGGGCCAAGGCAATGTTACCGGTAGCCGTATCGATCCCGACAACCCGTCGTACCTGCGGAACGAGCTTCAAGGCTACCCGTCCATACCCGCAACCCAGTTCCAGAACTTCGTCCCCGGCATGGAGCAGAGACACGATGTGGTCGATCTCCGCTGCGAGGTACCTTCGAACCAGCGGTGGAGCCAGGTCATAGCAACGCCGTAGCTGCTCGCCGCTGAGGTTGTCGTCGTAGTAGGCCATGGGCGCTCCCTACGCGTTCATGTCACTCCACCGCCGCGCCATCCGCGAGAAGATAACCAGCGCGATGATGGCTGCCACGCCGATGCCGGCAAACGGCAGCCATACGGCGTACTGGGGATTGTACGTGTTCCACAACAATTCAGTGGCGGCGGTCGCGTCCAGCCCCGTGAATTCCATCATCCTGGCGAAGGCGTCGGGGCGCACCACGCCGGTGGCCGCATCCAGGGTCCCCACGCTACCGTCCCACACGCGCCCGGCCATGAAGCTGGCCTCGGTGGCGAGGTACTTCTGGGCCAGCACCGCCTTTTCGCCATAGTTGCCGTACACGTAACCCTGCAGCATGGATCCCACCCAGCCGCCGATCCCCACCGGGATGTTCACGTAGCCCAGGTACTGCCCTTTCTTGCCCGGAGGCGAGATGAGGCCGAGATACTCGTTCTTCTTGGGGCCGGTCAGCATCTCACCCAGCGAGAATCCCACCACGCCGAGCAGGAACAGGGAGCCGACATTGGTCAGACCGGCGATGAGCACGCCCGCCGTGGCCATGGTCATGCCGATGACCATGGACTCGAGGGTCTTCAGCTTACGCACCATCCAGCTCACGGGAATCATGAAGGCCACGATCATGATGGCGTTCAGGTTCAGCAGCAGTTCCTGTGGCACCTGCAGTCCCCGCGCCGTGGCCACCACCCAACTGTCGGGAACGAACGATACACGGGTGAACAGTCCCGCCACATCACCCGAATTGTTCCAGTCGGTCAGGAAATTGGGCTGCAGATCCCACAGCGTATACATCATCAGCCAGAAACAGCTCATGATCAGCAGCCAGGCCACCAGGCGCATATCCGACAGGTTCCTGATGGTGCGCAGAAAGACCTTCAGCGGTCCTTCGGTCTTGTCCGCACCCGACTCGAAATCCCTGTAGGTGAACAGCATCAGGTAATTCAACGACATGAAGGCCGCACTGGTGAAGAACACCGCCTGCCAACCGAAACCGAAGCGCAGCCAGTTGGCCAGGAACGGTCCGGCGGCCGCACCCACATTCACCACCCAGTAGAAGATGCCCCACCCCATGGAGCTGTTCTTGTCGGTCACGTTCTGGGCCAGCGATCCCTGCAGGCTGGGCTTGAAGAACGCCGACCCCGTGGCCAGCACGATCACCGCCAGGCTGAACCCCAGGTAGCTGGTCATGGTCCCCATGAGGATGTAGCCGATCACATTGAGCGTGATGGCGAACACCAGCGTCTTCTTGTAGCCGTAGCGATCCGCATAACCACCGGTAAAGGTGGGCAGCAAGGACTGGAAAATGAACCACAGGCTGTAGATGGTGCCCTTCTGCGCCGCGGTGAAATGCAGACCTGCCGCCTCGTCCGCCTGCATGATGTAGATCGCCACCACGCTGCGAACCAGGTAGTAGGACAGGCGCTCGAACATCTCGATGGAGTTGAGCATCCAGTAGCCCCAGGTAAAGCCGAGTACCTGGCGGCGACCGGCCATATCGGCCGTGGGCGTGTGGTCAGTCACTGGGCGGGGTCCTTTCGCGGTGTGTAC
>QNDV01000285.1 GCA_003646045.1 bacterium | reverse complement strand
GGTACCCAGGCCACGGCGGATCTGGCCGCGTCGCCCTTCGAGGATCCCGCCAAAACGCCGACCTCGTTTGCCGCGGGGGCAGCAGTTGTGGTCGGCGTGTTTGAGGGATCCTCGAAGGGCACCGCGGCCAGATACGCCGTGGCCTGGGTACCGCCGTTGATGTCAGTGGTACCGTTGTAGGCGTTGTAGAACGTGGCGGCGCTGACCATGGGCTGTCCCGATGGATGGACCAACTGCGCGTTGTTGTTGTGGAAGTTGCCGTGGCAGTTGCCACACCAGGCGCTCATGCCGCTCTGGTAGGCGGTGTGGTTGTCGTTGGCCTCGGCGCCGAAGAACAGCGAAGGACCGGCCTCGGCGACGGGAGCCGCGTTGGTGAAGGTTGCCACGCCGCCCTGGACCACGCGACCCGCACCGTACAGGAAGCGGAAATCGCCGGTACCGTGAGGATCGTGGCAACTCGTGCAGCTCATGACACTGGCGGGGAAGGTTCCGCCCGGCGCAGCGGCCAGCGTCGCGTCGGTGGCCAGGCCGGCGCCCGGGGCGTTCAGGTTGTGACCGGCGGCGTCACCCGGGATCGGGTTCAGCGCACCGTTGTGCCCGTCATTGAGGTTGTCCTCGAACAGGTACACGAAGTTGCCGGCGCCCTTGAGCGGCGGCGGGGCGAGGGGATCACTGCCCACGGTCTGCTCGATGTGATCGTGGCAGGCGATGCAGACGTCACTGGGGGTGGCGTCCACCAGCAGCCAGGGGTTGCCGTTGGGGCTGTCGGGATCGACCAGGGTACCGTCCTGGCTGTTGTGCATCGTGTGGCAACCGTTGCAATTGGCGGCACCACCGTCATGGAAAGCAGCGGTGCCTAACGCGCCAAATCGTTGAATCTCGTGAATTCCTTGTGGAAGTGCAGGTCGAACTGCCCGATGGGGCCGTTACGCTGCTTGCCGATGATGATGGTAGCCATGTTGCGTACTGTCTCGTCATCGGGTTTGTAGACCTCTTCACGGAAGATGAACAGCACCAGGTCGGCATCCTGCTCGATGGCTCCCGACTCTCTCAGGTCGCTCAGCATGGGCTTGTGGTCACCACGGGCCTCGACGCCACGGGACAACTGGCTCAGGGCGATCACCGGCACGTCCAGATCCTTCGCCATACCCTTGAGGTTCCGGCTGATGGCCGAGATCTCCTGCTGCCGGTTCTCCACCTTGCCGCCTCCGGTCATCAGCTGCATGTAGTCGATGATGATCAGGCCCAGCCCGTGCTGCTGCTTCAGGCGCCGCGCCTTGGCCTTCATCTCGAGTACCGATATACCACTGGCATCGTCGATGAAAATCGGCGCCTGGGTCAGTTGCTCGCAGGCCTGGGTCAACCGCGGCCAGTCCTCGGCCCGCAGCTTGCCGCGCCGCAGGTTGTGCAGGTTGAAACCGGCGCTCGAGCCGAGCATACGCATCACCAGTTGTTCCCGGGCCATCTCCAGCGAGAAGATACCCACGCCCTTCTTCTCCATGGTGGCCACATTGTAGGCCAAGTTCAGGGCCAAGGACGTCTTGCCCATGGAGGGCCGCGCGGCAATGATGATCAGATCGCTGTTCTGCAGGCCGCCCGTCCTGCGGTCCATTTCCACAAATCCCGTGTGCAGGCCGGTAACGTCGCTGTCGCTCTGGAAGGCTTCCTCGATGGACTTGAAGGTGTCAGGGACAATACGATCCACCGCGGTAAAGCCGCCGCTGCGCGTATCTTCGCTGACTTCGTAGATCCGCCCCTGGGCCCGGTCCAGGATAGCCGCCGCTTCGTCGGCTGCTTCGAAAGCCTCGGCGGCGATGGTGGACGAGACGGAGATCAGCTGGCGCAGGACGCCCTTCTCCTTCACGATGCCCGCGTGGTAGATGACGTTGGCCGCCGTACCCATCATGCCGGCCAGATCCACCAGGAAGTCCATGCCACCCACCAGTTGCAGCAGGTCCTGGTCCTTGAGTGATCTCTGCTGGGTGGCGTCCAGGAAATCCTCCCCCGCCTTGCCCAGCAAGTCAGCCACGGTGATGGGATCGACAGCCTGGTCATTCTCGTACAAGCGACACATGGCCCGGAAGATCAACTGGTGTTCGAGTCGGTAGAAGTCAGTGGCCGTGATGTGCTCACGGGCCAGACCCACGGCCTCCTTGTCCACCATGGCGGCGCCCAGGATGGCCTGCTCGGCCTCCTCGCTGAAGGGCGGCTGTCGGTCCCGGGGCAGGCGGTCGTAGCCCAGGCGCGAAGGGGCTGACCCACCCTGGGGATAGCCCTGCTCCTGGTGTGCGGACTTTGGTTGCATCTCCAACGGAATCTCCTTGGGACGGTATTCGGAACCTGGATCCGCAAGTCTACAACGCCACGGCCCCGGCGCAAAGATCCGGTCAGCAGACCGGAACATATTCCCGGGGACAAACGGGGGATAGTCCGGTTGGAAGCGTGGGACCAGCCGGGGATAACCCGGGGACAAACCGCCTTTCGTCATGGAAAACCCAAGGGCCAGCAGGGATAATAGCGGTGGAGATCTTGAGATACCGGACCGACTGCCCCCCGTTGGTTGTCCCCAACGGTCGGAGAAAACCGTGGCCGATCATCACCGCGACCTGGACCAGTGGGTGACCTTGGCCACCACCGAGCCCCTGCCGGCCTGGGATCCCCATCGCGCCCTGCCCTGGGCGGACCTGGACTTCAGTACCCGGATCCTGAACATCCACCTGGATCCGGACACTCCGGCTGCCAGCCGCGCCACCCACGAGGTGCTACGCCACATAGACTGGCTCGAACCACGACCCGTGTTGGATCTCTGTTGCGGCCCCGGACTGTACTGTCATGAACTGGCCCGTCGCGGCTGTCGCTCCGCGGGCATCGACGTGGCCCCGGCCGCCATCGCCTGGGCCCGCCTGACGTCAGCCGCCGGGAAACTCGGCTGCACCTTCCACGAGGCGGACCTGGCAAACCCACCGGTCGACCTGTTCGGAACCGAGATACCCTTCGCCGCGGTGACCTGCTGGTTCGGCGATCTCCACAACTTTCCCCGCGAGTTGGCATCCGAGCTGTTGGCCGCGGCTACGGCACAACTGGCCCCGGGCGGTTTGATGGTCCTGGAGATGCAACCCTGGCAGGACAACGGTGCAGGAGGACGCCCTGAGCGCCAGCACCGTGCCGCACAGCATGTTCAGCGACGAGCCCCACCACTGGGTGCAACGTCTGCGCTGGGACGAGGCCTCCGAAACCGAAGTCCATGGACACTGGATCGCCGGCGTGAAATCCGGTACCCTGCGCCGGTACAGCCAGTGTCTGCAGGCTTGGCATCCCGACCGTCTGGCGGATGTCATGTCAGCGTGAAACCTGGTGGACGCCGTGTGGCACGACCCCATCGTGGGCCTGGACGCCGGCTTCGAATTCCCGGTCCTGGTCGCCCGCCGGGCGGCCACCCAAGGAGGACGATGACACTCCGCCGGCATGATCGAAAGCCGCGCCCCTGATGCGCCGGTCCCTTCGCCTGATCCCCCTGCTGGGAGGCCTCGCGCTGTTCGTGGCCCTGGCCGCCATGCCCAGCCTGCCCGACGTGACCGATCCCCAGGGCCAGATCGTGTCTCTTTCCCCCCACGGCCAGGCCGCCCTTGGCCTCTTCCTGCTGGCCGGTGTGTGGTGGATTTTCGAGGTCATCCCCGTGGGGGTGACGGCCATCGTCATCGGCGTCATCCAGTCCCTGTGGCTGATCCGGGATCCGCGCACGGCGCTGACCGATTTCATGGATCCCTCGGTGTGGTTCATCTTCGGTTCACTGATCATGGGCATGGCCTTCCACCGCACCGGTCTGACCCAGCGCCTGGCCTACAAGATGCTCACCCACATCCCCGAGAAGACCCGCGCCATCTACCTAGGCGTGTTCGCCATGACTGCGGCCCTGACCCTGGTCATGGCCCACACCGCGGTGGCGGCGGCGATCTTCCCCCTGGTGCTGGTGGTGCACCACCTGTATGAGCCCCGGGGCCGGCGCACGCGTTTCGGCAAGGGGCTGTTCATCGGCATGGCCTGGACGGCGGGGGCGGGTTCTGTCATTACCCTTCTGGGAGCGGCGCGCGGCGCGGTGGCCATCGGTTTCTATCGTGAGTTCACCGGTGAGGAAATCACTTTCTGGGACCTGACCTATCACATGGCGCCCCTCGGCGTGGTGATGGTGCTGCTGCTGTGGGGCTACGTGTGCATTGCCTTCAAGCCCGAACGCGATGAACTGCCCGGTCTGCGGGACGTGGCGAGGCAACGCTACGCCAAGCTGGGGCCCCCCACCCGCAAGGAGTGGGCAACGTTATTGCTGGCCATCGCCACGGTAGCCATCCTGACGCTGCGGTCATTCGTGCCGGCCCTGGCCCCGGTCAGCAAGAGCGCCGTGGTGCTGGGGGTCGCGGTATTGTTCTTCATCGGCGAAGTGCTGCCCCTCAAGGACCTCGAGAAGATCCCCTGGAACAT
>QNDV01000284.1 GCA_003646045.1 bacterium | reverse complement strand
GGGCGCGTACGGCGGCCATGGCGTTCAATCGCCTGGTCGACCGGCGGCTGGATGGGGCAAACCCCCGCACGGCCGATCGCCATCTGCCCGCGGGCACCGTACCGGTGGCGGGGGCTGCCGCGCTGGTGATAGCCGGTGCCGCGCTGCTGGTCGTGGCGGCAGCCAGGCTCAATCCGCTGTGTCTGAAGCTGTCGCCCTTGGCCCTGGTGGTAGTCCTGGGTTACAGCTACCTCAAGCGCGTCACGCCCATGGCCCACCTGGGTTTGGGTCTGGGATTGGCTATTGCGCCCGTGGGGGCCTGGCTGGCGGCCACTGGTGAATTTGCGCCTTTTCCCCTGTGGCTGGGGGCGGGAGTCATGTTCTGGGTGGCGGGGTTCGATACGATCTACGGTATCCAGGATGCGGAGTATGACCGGCAGGCGGGATTGCATTCCCTGGCGGCGCGTTGGGGCGTTGGGCGTGCCCTGTCCCTGTCCCGCATCTTTCATGTGTTGTCGGTGGCGCTGGTGGCCGGCGCCTTCCGGCGTACCGAGCTCCTGGGAATGGTATCCCTGTTCGGCGTGGTGGTGATGGCGGGTTTGCTGGCCTGGGAACAGGCGATTGTCCGGGGCGGGGACATGCAGCGCATCGACAAGGCGTTCTTCCAGATCAATTCGTGGATCGGGATGGTACTGCTGGCGGTGGTGGCAGCGGATCTGTACCTGGTCTGAGGGGCGGTTGCGTCCGGTTCAATTGGTAGCCAACCGCACCTCAGACCAGGTACAGATCCGCTGCCACCAGCCCCAGCAGGATGTCTTCTTCCCGGTCGCCACCGATGCGCCAGATCTCCTCCAGCACCGCGGTGCGGATCACCGGAGGCTCCGCAGGCAGCTTGATGACGGGTGCGGCCGCGGCCACCCCGCACATCAGCAGGGTGGCCAGGCAAATACAACGCGGCAGTCGGGTCAATGAACCATCTCCCTGCTCAGAACGAGAACATGGCTGTCAGGCCGTAGAAGAAGACGTCCTTGTCGTAGACCTCGGCGCTCTTGGCGTCATCCAACAGGGCGGCCCAGCTGGCATGGGGTGTCACGGTAATGAAGGGTACCGGGTGCCACGGTAATCCCAGGCTCACCAGGGCGTCAGTGAAGCCCGCCGAGGATGTGACGTCGGCCCGGGGGAAGTAGCCGTTCACGTAGCCCTCGGAGCCCCAGCCCAACTCGGCCGATAATTCCCAGTCCAGGTATTCGTTCAACTCGCTGCCGTGGGCTACCGAGGCCCGGGCATGGGTGCCTTTGTACTCGTCCAGGTCGAAGTAGACGGCCAGTCCCGGCGACAGCAGCACGTTGACCTGGCCCGAAACATAGAACTCGGAGGTATCGGCGCCTATCCCACCGCGCAGGTCGTAGTAGATCAACCCGGCACCCAACTCGACCAGGGGTAGGCTCAACTCGTAGGAGAGGGTCCAATCCACCTCGTTGAGCTGCCATTCCGTATCATTGATGTCACTGGTGTCGATGTTGCCCCAGAACCCGAAACCTATGCCCAGCACGTTGGCCGCGAACTCCGGCTGTACGACCAGGTCCGGCGTGACCGTCATGCCGCGCCACACATACTTGCTGTGCAGGCCCAGGCCGGCATCCAGATCCACCGGACCGGCTGCCATGGCGCTGGTGGCGGACAACAACAGGATCGTTACCACCTTCATGACCGTGATTTTCTTCATCGCGGGACTCCTTCCCGGCCCACCGGCCGCGGGTATTGCAATTGGCACGAATACTAGGCCCCGGTGATCGGGAGGTAAAGGAACCGTCTATCCTGCCGATCACGCCTAACGGATCACCACGCCCCGTGACGCCATCACGAGAGGAAGAGCCGTGAACGCCGTACTCACATTGCCCGGTACCGATATTCCGGTCATCGATGAATCCCGCATGCAGAACGAGTTCGGGGGCGCTCCCGAGATCCTGGTCGAGCTGCGCGACCTGTTCCTGGAGCACGCGCCACTGATCTACGGCACCATCGTCCAGGCCCTGGCCGACGGTGACAGCCAGACCATCGCCGATGATGCCCATAGCCTCAAGGGTGCTTGCGCCACGTACGGTGCCGAGCGTCTGACCCTGGTCTGCAAACAGATGGAATCGGCTGCCCGCGCCGGTGACGTCGAATTGGCCCGGGACTACGAGGAAGCCCTCGCACACGAGTGCGATGCCGTGATCGAAGCGGTGAAGGAGCTCAACGTAGACTGACCACCGACCGCGACCCACGCACCGCCCGGATCGGCCCTGTCGTCCGGGTGGTGGCGTATCAGGGACCGTCGTCCGGCGTGCCCGGCAGGTCATCCGGCAGGATGCCGTCGAATTTGTCCCGGCCCACCGCCTTGAGCACCCGCTTGCAGAAGATGTGATAGATGTGGGTTTCCCAGTCCACGATTCCCGCGCGCATATGCAGTTGCCGCAGGTAGGTCAGGAACTTCAGGCGTTCCGCGGCCGAATAGTCCACGGCCTCCATGGTGCAGGCCAGGTGGGCGTACATGATGTCCAGGGCACGCTGGCTGGGCATCCTGGTAGACCGGTGGGGATGGTGGACGCGCATCTCCGGTCGTCGCACGCCTTCGCCCCGCGGTGGCAGTTCGGTGGTGCGAGCGGTATCGGCCCCGGCCCTCTGTACGGACTGGCGGATTTCCCAGCTGTAGAGCATCACCGCCTGGGCCAGGTTCAGGCTGGGTTGCTCGGGAGCAGTGTCCACCGTGGACAGGTAACGGCAGATGTCGGCCTCGTCGTTGGTCAGCCCGGTGCGCTCGGTCCCGAACAGGATGGCCACCTTGCCGTCGCGGGTATGATCGGCCAAGGCGTCGCTCATTTCCGCCGGCGTCAGCAGGGCGTGCTTGCGCAGTTGCCGGGGACGGGCGGTGGTGCCGGTAACCACGACACAATCGCCCACCGCCTCGAGCAGTGTGTCCACCACCAGCGCCCGGTCGAGAATATCCTCGGCCCCGTGGGCCAGGGCGCGGGCGCTGCGTCCCTTGGGGTTGAGGGGGTCGATGAGACGCAGGTGCTTCAGGCCCATGGTCTTCATGGCCCGGCAGGCGGCGCCGATATTCATGGGCTCGGTGGTGCGGCTGAGCACTACCACGACGTTGTCGAGGGTCGGCTGCGTGCGATGGTCGGTCACGGTGTCCTTCAGTCCTCCCGGGCGCCGATGAAGCGGTACACCAGGGCACCCAGCACGGCACCCACCAGGGGGGCCAGCCAGAACAGCCACAGCTGTCCCACCGCCCAGTCGCCCACATACAGGGCCACGCCGGTGCTGCGCGCGGGGTTCACCGAAGTGTTGGTGACGGGAATGCTGATGAGATGGATCAGGGTCAGGCAGAGGCCGATGGCCACCGGAGCCAAGCCCTTGGGTGCCCGTTCGTCCGTGGCGCCCAGGATGACGACGAGGAACATCATGGTCATCACCACTTCGCAGACCAGGGCGGCCAGCATGGTGTAGCCCCCGGGCGAATGGTCCCCGTAGCCATTGGACGCGAAGCCCGCCGCCACGTCGAATCCGGCCTGGCCGCTGGCGATGACATAGAGCACGCCACCGGCCACCACCGCACCCACCAGTTGGGCGATGATGTAGGGCGGCAGCTCCTTCGCCGGGAAACGGCCACCGGCCCACAGTCCCACCGAGACCGCCGGGTTGAGGTGACAACCGGAGATATGGCCGATGGCGAAGGCCATGGTCAGGACAGTCAGTCCGAAGGCCAGCGAAACACCCAGCAGGCCGATGCCCACCTCGGGGAACGCCGCGGCCAGCACCGCGCTGCCACAACCGCCCAGTACCAGCCAGAAAGTACCGAAAGTCTCTGCGACGTACTTCTTCATTCCGGATCCCCCTTGATCAGGCCAACCGTGACAGTCATTCCCCGGGCGCTGCTCTCTCCAGCAGGGCCAGGGTCTCGATGTGCGCCGTCTGGGGGAACATGTCCAGCACCCTCAGTTTCGTCAGGGTGTAGCCCCCGTCGGCGCAGGCGGCCACATCCCGGGCCAGGGTGGCCGGGTCGCAGCTCATGAACAGGATATGCCGCGGACCACGGGTCAACAGGGCCTTGACGCCGTCCTTGCCCAGTCCCGTGCGCGGCGGGTCCACCACGCAGCAGGCGTCTCTCCAGGCGAACTGCTCACCCAGGTCATCACCGACCAGGACATTCGCCAGTGGTCCCTTGTGCACGGTCACCTTGCCCTTGGCGGCCTGGTCGCGCCCGACATTGTTCTTGGCGTCCCGGCAGGCGTAGGGGTCGGTGTCGATGGCGATGACCTGCTCGAACATGTCGGCCAGGGTGAGACTGAACAACCCCACGCCACAGAACAGATCGCCCAGCATGGAGCCCAGTTGTCCGGCGGCCTGCAGCTCGCCCAGCCAAGCACGTACAACACCCACGGCTTCCCCGGTAACGGCCAGGTTGCCCTGGAAAAAGGCGCGGGACGAGACGCGGAAGGAGTGCCCCGCC
>QNDV01000283.1 GCA_003646045.1 bacterium | reverse complement strand
GCCCGTGACTACTGATGGAACCGCCCGCCGAATACCACGTGTCGGTATCTTTCCTGACTATTGGCAGTTGGCGGGACATATGAGTCGGTGCACCGACCGTCTCCACGGCATCGGTTATTTCAACCCTTGTCGCCGGGCTGGGGTCCGAGAGGATGCTCGTGTGCGCGGCACAACGCGCCGTGACCGAGATGAAATACACTCCCGCGGTTGTCCAGGCGTGTGATGCATCGCGTGTCGCCGACCAGTCCGAAAAAGTGCCGTCGGCCCAATCGAAGCGGTATTCCAGGTCATGACCAAGTGAGGAAGTCGCGGCTGTGGACAAGGTGTACGAGAGAGATTCCCCGGCCGGAGCATTCGTTGGACCATGGATAGTACCGACGGACCGGTGGATGATTTCCGCCGCCGCCGTTATCACAACGTCCGCAGACCCGGCAGACCAGGCCGACTCCACCGTCGTGTGGTCGCGGCAACGGGCCTTGGCCTTGACGTTGTATGTTCCGGGAGTGTCCCATGTGTGGTACTTGCTGCTACTGGTAGACCACGCCGAGATTTGACCGTCGTCCCAATCGAACTGGTACTCCACCGTGTGTCCTTCGCTGCTGGTCGCACCGCCGGAGTTGAATCCCAGATTCTCAGAGGTGTCACCGGTGGCGGGACCGGTCGGAGTGTTCGGCGTGCTCACGGTCTCGGTGGCCGCGCTGATCACGACGTCGTACCCGGTCGACCAGGCCGATTCCATGCCGGTGTGCGTTGCACATCGGGCCTGGGCCTTGACGTTGTGGGTACCGGCGCTTGCCCAGCTCTGCGACACGGTGGTACTGGCGGACCAAGCCGAATAATCGCCGCCGCCCCAGTCGAAGCGGTATTGCACCGTATGTCCGGCACTGTTGATCGCACCACCGGTCGAGTAACTCAGGCTCTCGGCCGTCGTTCCCGTAGCGGGACCGGTTGGAGCTGTCGGAGTGCTGACCGTCTCCGCAGGCTGCGCCATGGTGGTGAAGCTCCAGATGACTGAACTGGCAGTCTCCTCATCGGGATCTTCCGCGACAATTTTCCAATAATACGTCGTACTGTATTCCAGAGAGCCGGGATTGTAGATTTCAGCTGTCTGGCTGGTCGTCGCGCTCGGCGGATCGGCGGCCGTTCCAAAGAATACATCGAAGGTCAGGTCATCTCCGTCGGGATCACTGCACTGCCAATGAAGCGTCGAAGAGATGGGCTTGTCCGTCGATCCGTCCGCGGGCGCTCCCGCTCCGGTATCGATCGTTGGCGTACCGGGCGCACGATTCGCCGTCCCTCCGCCTGGACTGGTCGGTCCGTCGCTGCTGCAACCGACCACCCAGGCGCCGACGAGTACCAGTGCCAGTAGTATCAGAATCGACTTGGCCATGACATTCCCTCCCGCTTTCTCATTGCAACCATTTCGCTGCCGGATTGACCCCAGGTAAGTAGACCAAAGTCCGAACAGTGGTACAACTGCATGAAAATGCGGTTTTTACGCAACCGGAAGACGGAAAACAGGGCTGGCGGAGGGATCGACTACATGAATATGTCGCCGGACGTCCGGGATGACGTCCGGGGTTTCAACTTCGCGACAATCTGAGCGGAAACGGTATCCCTACCAATTATTCCATCCGGGCAAGGTGGCTTCTCCAGTCGGGAAGCAGCCGCGAGGGCAGCGCCCAAAGAGCCCGATCCGATGGCCAGTTGCTCGTGTTGCCGTCGCCGACGCCGGGATCCGATACGGCACGATCCGGAGGTTGCGGCTACACGATTATGCGGGGGGACGATGGGCGCTCAGATAAGTCCTCTGCGGATAGCCTTGGACACGGCTGCCGACTGGGAGTGGACATGGAGCTTGCGGTAGATATTGCGGATGTGGTAGCGGACGGTGTCCAAGCTGATGCAGAGGGTGTCGGCAACTGATCCGTAGCTCTCGCCGTCGGACAGGCCGCCGAGGATCTCCTTCTCGCGGTCGGTCAGCAGGACGTCCGTTTCCCCGGCGCCCTTGAATTTCTTCCGGAACAGGTTGACCACCCGGCGGGCGATGTGGGAGGTCATGGGCGAACCACCCTCGTGGGCCTCGGCGATCGCCTCGATCAATCGGGCCGGGGGCGTGTTCTTGACCAGATAGCCGCAGGCGCCCCGGCACAGGGCCTCGAAGATGTTGTCGTCGTCCTCGTAAACCGACAGGACCACCAGGACGGCGTCATCGCGGACCTTCCGAACCTCCCGGATCCCCTCGAGGCCCGACATCCCGGGCAGTCCGATGTCCATCAGGATCACGTCTGCGGCATCGCTCTCCAGCTGCGGTAGCATATCCTCGCAGCATTCATAGGCGGCCACGCAATCAATCCCCCCGGTTGCGCCCAGGAGGACGGCGAGTCCCTCCCGGATGGCCTGCTTGTCCTCGACGATGACGACCCTGATCACGACTTTACTCCCCGCGGTTGTCCACAGTGTACGCCCCCCGGAGAGCTCGGCGCAATCGCATGAATATGTAGTTTTTGCCGGGAAGGTGGGCGGAGCCGGCCTCAGGTCTTGATAATATCCTCTCGATTCGATAGGATTCTGGTTATCCATGTCCGGTCCCAGTAAAGCCTTGGTCACCCTTGTGGCCGCGGTCATCGCGGTCGCCGCCTCCTCCTACGCCCAGATCAAGGTCCACCGCACTCTGAACGTCGAAGACGGCCTGGTCCAATCCCAGGTCAACGCGATCCTCGAGGACAGTCGGGGGTTCGTGTGGTTTGGCACCTTCGGCGGGGTCAGCCGCTGGGACGGCCGCGGTTTTCGGAATTTCCAGACCCAGGACGGCCTCGCGGCCCTGGACATCCGCGCCTTCCACGAGACCCGTGACGGGGCGATCCTCATCGCCACGGCCGAGAACGGCTTCTCCATCCACCGGGACGGCCGGCTGACCACCTTCAACAAGGACGACGGACTACCCAGCAACAGCGTGCGCGCCTTCGACCGCGCCGACGACGGCTCCCTGCGCGTGGCCACCAGCGAGGGCCTCGTGGTGTTCGGCGACGAAACCCTCGATCCGGCCACCGCCACCTACCTGCTGCCGGGCAAGTCGGTGTCGGGATTTGCCAATTGCCGGGAGGGGGGATTCTACGCCGGCACCTTCAGCGAGGGCGTGTTCCGGTGCCGCGAAGGCCGGGCCGAGCCCATTGATCCGGACGGCCGTCTGCCCGGCCGCATCATCCGTGCCCTGCACGAACTGCCCGACGGGACCCTGCTCATCTCTGTCTACAAGGGCGGCCTCTGGATGTACGAATCCGGGCGGTTCGCCCCCTTCCCCCACAACGACGCGTTGGCCGGTCATGACGTGAAGGCCATTGTCCCGGCCCGGGACGGGACGCTGTACCTGCCGACCCTCGGCGGCGGCGTCGCCATTTTCCGGCCCGACGGTACTTTCGGGATCCTCGACGGCGCCCACGGCCTGCCCAACGACATCAGCTGGGCCGTGCATGAGGGCGCAAGCGGCGTTGTGTACCTGGGCACCTGGAACGGTGTGAGCATGTACCGCCCGGGCCGCATCGAGACCTGGAACCGGGCGGCCGGGCTGCCCCAGGAGATCGTCGCCGCTACGGCGGAGATGCCGGACGGGACTTTCTATATCGGCACCACCGGAGGCGGCCTGGTCGTGGTCACCGACCGCGTGGAACGGATCTACACCACGCGGGACGGCTTGGCCCACGACCACGTGTGGTCCCTGCGCCGGGCCAGCGACGGCACCCTGTACATAGGCACCCACGCAGGGGTCAACACTCTTACCGACGGCCGCCTCGAAACCCTCTTCCATGAGCCGGATGCGACCCGCGGTCGGGTCTATGCCATCCACGAGGGCCGCGATGGCACGATCTGGTTCGCCACCTACGGCGGTGTGCTGACCTGCCGGGACGGGGTCGTCGCCCCCCTCTACGAGGAAACCGATATCCTGCGCAGCTCGGTCTACGCCATCTGCGAGGGCCGGGACGGCGAGATGTACTTCGGGACCGGCGGCGGCGTTGTGATCTACCGCGACGGGGAGGTCGAGATCCCCGACGGTCCGCCGCAACTGCTCGACAAGCGGATCTGGTCGGTCCACCAGGGGGACGACGGTGCCATGTACTTCGGGACCAACGGCGCCGGCCTCTGCATGATGCCGGACGGCTTTGCGCCCGATGGCCGGCTGGAGATCCTGGATGCCTCCAACGCCCTGTCCAACAATACGGTCTACGACATCCTCGGCGGCGGAGACGGCCTGTTGTACCTGTCGACCAACCGTGGCGTGAACATCGTGGACCTCTCCGGCGACGAGCCCGTCGTGCGCCGACTGGGCTACGCCGACGGCATGGCCAGCGACGAGTGCAACCAGGGCACCGCTTTCCGGGACTCGCGTGGACGCCTGTGGTTCAGCACCAACCGGGGCGCCAGCTGCTACGACCCCGCCCGCGACCGGCCCGATCCGGACCCGCCCCAGATCCACGTCACACGCGTCCGACTCT
>QNDV01000282.1 GCA_003646045.1 bacterium | reverse complement strand
TTTTGCCCGTGTAGAGGAAAGGCATGATGAAGGTAAGCTTGCTCTCCCAGACCAGGTTATCGCCCAAGGCGTTGGTCATGTACTCGGTGATCAATTCGGCCGCCATCTCGCTGGAACCTTCGCGCTGCGTCGTCACATCAGGTGCCGGATCCGTGAAGAACGAACGGCTGTTGTAGATGTAGGCCACACCGAGCCTGGTCAGCAGCTTGCGCTCGTCGGTATTGATGAACTTGCGCGAGATACCGGCCGAGGGCTTGAACGACATGGGATTCATGAAGATACTGCGGCCCTCCATATCGCTGCGGTCGTCGAACATGGATCGGAAACCGAAACCCACATAGGGATCCCAGCCCGATTTCTTCTGCCATCGCAGCAGCGAGTCCAGGTCGACGATGTCGTCGGTCTTGTCGGGCTTCTTCCAGTACAGGGCACCGCTGTCGTCGCGGTCCTGTTCGTGGGTCTGCCCATAGGCCAGTTTCAAGGTGTTGCGCCAGTTGAGATGCTCGTTGTACTGCTTCTCGAGGCGGGCGTCGAAGTTGCCCGCCCAGACCAGCGAACCCTTTTCGCCGCCGTTCCAGTTGTTCGAATAGCTGCTCTGCAGCATGTTGACGCCGATCTCGTATTGGCTCTGCCATTCCCCGATGGGAATCTCGTCGTCCTGGGCCAGGGCCGGCAGGGCGAGGGCCGCCATGATGACGAGGGCAAAGCCGATTCGATGCGCGCGGTGCATGGTCGTTTCCTCCTGGTGGCGGGCGACTTGTCGATGTACTACTGGGCGTCGGCCTTCTGCATGTGAACGACAGTCTGGGGGTACGGGATCTCGATGCCCGCGGCATCCAGCGCTTCCTTGCAGTTTTTCTGGAAGTCGAAGAACACGTCCCAGTAGTCCGCGCCCTTGACCCAGGGACGCACGATGAAGTTGACACTCGAATCGGCCATCTCGCTCACGGCGATCTTGGTGGCCGGGTCGGCCAGGAGGCGGTCGTCCTTGGCCAGCACACCCTTGATCACGTCCAGGGCCTGGTTCAGGTCCGCATCGTACGACACGCCGACGACCATATCGACACGGCGGGTGTCATAGCCGTTGAAGTTGCTGATGATGCCGCCGTAGAGCTGTCCGTTGGGTACGATGATCTTCTTGTTGTCCGGCGTGGCCATGGTGGTGGCGAAGATGGCGATATCCTTCACCGTACCCATCACCCCCGCGGCCTCGATGAAATCACCGGTCTTGAAGGGCCGGAACAGCAGGATCATGACCCCTGAGGCGAAGTTGGCCAGGGTACCCTGCAACGCCATGCCGATGGCGAAACCCGCGGCACCCAGGATGGCCACGAAGCTGGCGGTCTGGATGCCGAATTTGGCCAGGGCGGCAATGAACACGAAGGCCATGACCGCGAAGTAGAGCAGGCTGGACACGAAACCCACCAGGCTATGGTCGATATTTCGGTCCGCCATCAACTTGCGCACGCCCTTGCGCATGGCGCCGGCGATCATACGACCGATGATCAGAATGAGGATGGCCCCGATGACCTTCACTCCCCACTCGGTGACCATGTTCATGACGTTGTCCAGGTTGATACCGTTGAGTTCCATGACACGCTGCTCCCTCGGCAGGAATGACAAATCTCTGGTCGGCTGGACGAATGTGTGACCATCAGGTGAGCAATTGCGGCGCCCCCACACGACCCTTAGCGAGCGGGAATGGTAGCAGTATTTAGGCTGGTGTCAAACCCCATGCGTATCATGCGGGCTCCTGCAAATCGGCCACCAAATGTCCGGATATTTGCGGATCCGCTATTGAACCATCCCGATGACCACGTCGATGCGCCGATTCAAGGCCCGGCCCTCAACCGTACTGTTCAGAGCCACGGGCCGATCGGGGCCATAGCCGGTGGTGCTGATCGCGGCGGGGTCCCGCCCCAGGCTTTCCGCCAACAGCACGGCCACCGTCTCGGCGCGGCGCCGTGAAAGACGCAGGTTGGCGTCGCGGCTGCCCGTATCGTCGGTATGACCTTCAACGTTCAGCGAGGCGCCGGGGAAAAGACCAACGGCTGCAGCCAGGCGCGCCACCAGATTCTCCTGGCCCGCCGAAACCTGGGCGCTGCCCACGGCAAAGGCGATGCCGTGTACACGCAGGACCACGGACCCGTCACCGGTGACCAGTACCTCCGCTTCCTCGGGCGTGAAGTTCAGCCGAACCTGCGCGATGGCATCCTCGTGCTGCTGCTTCCGCGAAAGCACTACCTCGGCGGCGGATCGATCGGCCTCGGCCACTCCCACCCGCAGCTCGGTCTCCCAGAGTGTCTGGCGCAGGGCGCTGACCTCCACATGCAGGGCGGTGATCTGGGAATCCTGCACGGCCATGCTACCACCCACGGCCTCGTTCAACCGGCGGTTGGCCACGGTGAGGGAATCCACCAGCACCCGGCGGCGCAATTGTTCGCCTTGCAGCTTGGTCAGCAGGTCGGCCGACAGTGAGGTACCGGTCAACTCCCGGTCCATGGTCACGCCCGATAACGCCGCGATCTCGGCCAGGGCCTGGTCGAAGCGCCCCAGCAGGGCCTCCATGCCGCTCTTGCGCTGCCGCATGTCGTCAATGAAGGCGGCCTGGTTGCGCAAACGGGTCGCGTCGGTGAGTAGCTGGTCCCAGGTCACCGCATCGGCGCCGGTCTCGCGCGCTGCGTCGTAGCGCTGGTCCAGGTCCCACCAGGTCAAGGGCAACTGGCCCTTGGCTCCCAGCTTGCGGGCCTCGTCCAGCAGCGTCTTGACAGCGGCGGACGAATCGGCCCCGGTCTGGGCGGTCAGGTCGGCGACAGCTCCACCGAGAACCAGCGCTACCGCCAGGGCCACCGTTACCAGCGTCTGTTTCCTGTTCACGTCGTTTCCTTTCGGATCCGTTCCGCTGCGGCGGTGGCCAGTTCCAGGCGGCGCCGCGATTGCAATGTTACGGCCGCGGCGACAACATCGGCGGCCTCTATTTCATGTAGACAATTGTAGAGCCGGCACCGCCGACCCGGGCACTTGCGCACCGCCGGACAATCCACCGCCGGCACGATGGTGTCGACCCAACGTCCCCGCGGACCCCAGCGCGACGGCGCCATGGTAGGTACCGGCGGATAGAGACCCACCGCCGCCAGTCCCAGGGCCGGCGCCATGTGCAGCGGCCCGGTTGACGGCCCCACCAGCACATCACCGGCCGCCAGTACGCCCATGAACGTGCGCAGGTCGAAGGCGTCCAGCAGCACCCCCACCTCCGGGCGCAGCCCAACCGCAACCGCATCAACCAGCGCCGCGTCGGCGCCGGCGCCCGTGACGAAAACGCGCCAACCGGTGCGTGACGCCAGGGCGTTGGCAACGGCGGCAAAACGGTCCGGCTGCCAATCCAGGGCCGAACCTCCCGAACCCGGATGAACGAACGCCACGGTTTCGGCGCCGGCGGCCCGGGACGCGCGAAACGCCTCGCCCTGTTCCTTCTGCTGCGCGGACAACTGGAGCCATGGCGGATCCAGCGGCAGTCCCGGTGACGATAGCGCGGAACGCGCGAGGTCGCCGTTCAATTCCATCTCGTGCCGATTGCTGCGCGACCTTTGCTGGCGCAGGCCGTGGTTCAACAGGAACCAGCTCGTGAATCGCGAACGTGGCCCGTACAACCGTGCCACCCCCGCGCGGCGCAGCAACAGGGCCAGTTCCCGTCGGTACTGCAGCATGATCGCGGCGTCGAAGGAGGCCCTCGCCAGGTCATGGCCCAGGGATCTGGAATCACATCCGTCTCCCCCCGGCTGCCAGGTCCAGACACCGGCCAGGAAATCCAGATGTTCCACCAGCGGCAAACAGGCCGGCGCCACCATGGCGTGTATCTCCCAGTCGGGACGGGCTTGTTTGAGCAGGGCCATGGCAGGCAGGGAAAGCACCAGATCACCCAGGCGGTCGGTTCGGGTCACCAGGACCTTCACAACCGCCCCAGCCGCCACAATTTGGTGTACTTGCTGAGCACCGAGAAGGCCGAGGCCACGCACAACACCGTACCCGCGCCACCATCCAGGAAACCGCCCCGTACCAGCCACATGCGCCAGAAGGTGGCTTGCGATCTCACCACCGCCGTCCAGGGTGTGGCCCGACGTCCGGCGGCATGGGCCTCCTCGGCGGCCAGGGTGGTGTAGCGGTTCAGCTTGGAGATGTACTGTTCCATGGTCTCGTAGGTGTAGTGGTTCAACAGGCCGTCGAGGCGCCCGATCTCCCCGCCTGTCTGCACCGATTCGTGGACCGGTTTGTCGTCGAAGCCACCACGGCGACGATCGAACAGACGCACCACATACTCGGGGTGCCAGCCGCAGTGACGGATCCAGCGACCCAGAAAACGGCTCAGGCGATTCACGGCGAAGGCAGCCGCGGCTGGCTCGTCGGGCAGGGCGGCAATGGCCGCCGCCAACGCGGGAGTGACTTCCTCGTCCGAGTCCACGCTCAGAACCCAGTCGTTGCGGCAGAGGGCGGTCACGGCCCGC
>QNDV01000281.1 GCA_003646045.1 bacterium | reverse complement strand
CCCCCTCAACCCCCGATGCTGGCCATGCTGGTGCCAGGTGTCGCATGCAGCGCCGCCTGGTGTCCGTCCCGGTGTCGTTGCTGCACCGCGCCGACGATGGCGGTTGCCAGGTCCCCGTCGACAACACCGCCGCGCATCATGTCTTTCAGGTTCAGAACCGGTCGGCCATACAGGCAGGTGCGCAGGCCGCCGCGGGCATCCACGCGCAGCCGGTTGCACGAGCCACAGAAACTCCGGCTGTGCCCCTCGATTATCCCCACCCTGCCGACATGTCCCGGCACCCGGAAGACGCGGGCGACGTCGCTGCCTCCCACCGTGGCCGGCTCCAGTTCGAATTGCTGTCCTATGCGCCCGAGGATCTCGTCACCGGTCAGCGGCTGGCTGTGCTCACCCGCCGAGCCACTGAAGGGCATGGCTTCGATGAAGCGTACGGTCAGGGGCAACTCGCGGGTGAGTGCGACGAAGTCCCCCAGTTCGTGATCGTTGAGACCGGCCAGGACCACGACGTTGATCTTCAGCCCCAACCCCCGCTGCAGCACCGCGTCCAGGGCCCGGCGCACGTCGTCGAAGCCACTGCGCCGCGTGATGCGTCGCCAGGTCGCGGGATCCAGGGAATCGAGGCTCAGGTTCACCCGCTTCAGCCCTCCGGCGACCAGGTCGTCCAGGTGGCGTTCCAGGAGCAGTCCGTTGGTGGTGAGCAGAACTTCGGGTCGGCCCGTCAACCCGGCCAGGGCGGCCATGAAGGGCACCACGCCGCGGCGCACCAATGGCTCACCACCGGTCACCCGGATCTTGCGCACCCCCAGGCCGCAGAACAGTTCCGCCAGGCGCAGGCTCTCCTCATGGGAGAGAATATCCGCGTGGCTCACCGGCTTCACGCCTTTCTCGGGCATGCAGTAGCGGCAACGAAGGTTGCAAAGGTCGGTCACGGCCAGTCGCAGATAGTCCAGGCGGCGGCCACGGGGGTCGGTAAGATGGGTCGGCAAGGCGACAGCGTCTGTCGACGCGACGGAGCGAATCATGGTTTCCTTCCAAGGACGGGAGCTGATCGCCCCGTTTCCACGACGACCGTAGCGGCCCTTCGCCGTGCCGGACGGCTCGCTGGGAACACGCCGCGGTTTAGGCAGCCGGGCTGGAAAACCGTATTCTGAATTTCAAACTTATGGTGTTCCCAGCACCACCTCCTCTAGGAAATCCGCGACGGCCGCGGGATCATCGGCATCAAGTACCGGTACATCCACTTCCGGCGTCCCGGTGCTGGCCACCGCCAGCAGATGGGGATCATGCTTCTCGCCGCGGCTCAGCAGGGGCTGCCCCAACTCGGGCCGGTGGACCTCTATCTTGGGCAGATCCGAAGTCTTGTAGCCTTCGACGATAACGATGTCCATGCCATCAAACCATTTTTGGACCATGTTGTCCAGTTTTTCCGGGACCACCGTGCGGCGGACCATGGCCACCTTGCGATCCGAAGCCAGGACCATCACCTCGGCGCCGGCCGCCGTGAAACGTGCGCTGTCCTTGCCGGGCCGGTCGATCTCGAAGTCGTGGGCATCGTGCTTGAGCGCGCCCACGCGATGCCCTCGCGATCGCAACTCGCGGATCACCGCCTCTATCAGCGTAGTCTTGCCCGTGCCCGAACGGGCCACTACTGCGACAGTCGGAATGCGTGCCTGGTTCATGGTCGTCCTGCTACTCCTGTTCGTCGCCAGAGTAGGTGTAGGAAAAATCCGCACCGATGACATGGGGCAAAGCCTGGATGATCTTCAGCTTCGCCGTCTCGTCGGCGTCGTCGGTACCCTCGACCGTCACCACGATGCGCCCCAGTTCGTCACTGAAATGGAGATCGCACAAATCGACGCCAGCCAGGCTGGCCTTGACCGCGTCCAGGTGTTCGGGCCGGGTCTTGACGACGATACTCGAGATGTTCATTTCGCTTCCTGTTCTGTTGCTGGCGGACGCGGCCGCAGGACGATGGCGTCGGTGGGACACACCGGCACGCAGTCACCGCACAGGGTACAGCGTCCGCCGTGGATCCGCGGGTTCATCATACCCACAAAGAGGATGGCCTGCTCGGGACAGGCCACCTCGCAGCGATCACACAGACCACGACCCCAGGCGATGCAGTCGTCCTGGTCCAGGAGAATATCCTGGCCCGGCGGCAGGCGCCGGGCGGCGTGGCGTTCGTCCCAGTAGGACGGACTCACCAGGCCGCGCAGCAGGTCGCGTCGCGAGATACCCACTTCGCTACTCCGCTCCCTCGTCGAGGATTTCCAGCAGGTTCGACGATTCCTTCGATTCGTCCGACCGGAAGTAGGGCTCGAAATCATTGCCCACCAGTTCGTCCACGTCGGCCTGACCGGCGTGGCACAGGTCGCAGAAGTAGTTCGCCGGGTTCACGGTGCTGAGCTGGTTGTCCCGCCGGATATCATACTGGTGGCTCGCCGGCACGGAAGGGGCGTCGTCGTCGGCCGCGTTCCCCGGTGCGTGGCAGTCGAGGCACAGGTTGTCGTCGGCGGTAATGGGAAACAGGTCGTCCGTGTTGTGGGGAATCAGCGGCGGCGCGTTCTCGAAGGAACGCTGGATCGGTGCGCTGTCCCCGGGGTCGGCAGCAGTGACCGGTGCGCCGGGGGTCCCCGAATCCGCTACCAGCGGCTCGTGACGGTAACTCAGGTCGTCGTCCGTCACCTCGGCGGTAGCGGCGGCGGAGGCCGGTGGCGGCGCCGGCGGGGCATCGGCCACCTGGGCATCATTGCCGGAGCAACCTGCCAGGGCCGCACAACAAATCGTCAACAGGATCAGCAGGGCAAAGCGCAGGGTGGACCTCGGCATCACGAACCTCCCGATTTCATGGTCATGGCGGAATCACGCCAGGCGAAACGCAAAGCGTCGTCGTGGCAGACCTCGAGACATCGGCCGCAATTGGTGCACACGCCGTCGAGGACCGAACCGGATGCCTGCCCCACCAGCTCCAGGATCCGGGGCTCGGGACAGACGCGCAGGCAATCATTGCATTGCGTGCATCGCACGTGGTCATGGCGAACACGAACGAGGCTGAAGCGGGACACGACGGCGTAGAAGGCGCCCAGGGGGCACAGGCGGCCGCAGAATCCGTTGGGATGGACAAGCAGGTCGAACAGGAACACCGCCGCCACCGCGAACCAGGCGACGCCGGTGCCAAAGACAATACTCCGCTGGATGATACCGATGGGGCTGACGGTTTCGAAGGCCGGTACCCCCAGCAGGGCGGAAAGGACCAGCGCCAACACCAGGATGCCGTACCGGGTGCGGCGACTGATGCGCAACGTGCCGCGAGCCTTCGCCAGGGCGCCGCTGCGTCCCAGACGGTTGGCCAGATCCGTGACCGGATTCACGGGACAGACCCAGGCACAGAAGGAGCGGCCGCCAACCAGGGCGTAGAAGACCAGGACGATGGTCGCTCCCAACAGCGCGTCGATTGCCAGCAGGCCACCGGCCGCCATGAGCTGCAGCACGGCGAAGGGATCGCCCAGAGGCACCGTACCCAGGAACCGCGAGTGGCTCAGGTTGCCCTGCAGCACCTGCCACCCCCACAGGTTCCCCCCCGCCAACAACAGCAGGACGCCGGCTTGCACCAGACGGCGCAGCAACATGTAGCGCATGCCGTGGAGTCGGCTAGTCATCGCCGAACCCCTCTTCGTTCAGGTAATCCATGGCACCCTGCGAGGACGACTCGTCCATCCGGCCGGAATCGCCTATCCGCTCCTCGTCGGTCGCTTCCCAGCCCTTGATGTACTCGTCCCCCACCGCCCCCTGGGCCACCGCATGGGGCAGCACGAAGATGGCCGCCTTCTCCACCACGCAGGCCCGCTCGCACAGGCCGCAACCCGTGCAATGCTCGGCGTGGACAATGGGCACCAGCATGGCGTGGCGCCCGGTTCGCCGGTTGCGCGAGTGCTCGATGGTAATGGCCTTGTCGATCAGGGGACAGGTCCGGTAACAGGCGTCGCAGCGCAGGCCCCAGTGGGCAATGCAATTCTCCCGGTCGACCACTGCCAGGCCGATGCGGGTCCGGTTCACATCCAGACCCGGACCGTCCTGCGCCGCCAACGAACCCTGGTCGAGGGCACCGGTGGGGCACTCCACCACACAGGGAATGTCCTGGCACAGATAGCAGGGCACCGAACGCGGCGTCAGGGAGGGCGTGCCGGCGGAGGCCGACCCGCCGGGACCGGCGAGGGACAGGGTGTCGTAGGGGCAGGCCTGGACACACAGGCCGCAGCGTAGGCACTTGCCCAGGAACTCCGTCTCGTCCAGGGCCCCCGGCGGACGCAGCACCAGGGGCGCGTGGCTTTCGGCATCCACCACATCGCCCCATACCACGCCACCCACGGCCGCCGCCGCCGCACCGCGTGCGAGCAGCGCCAGGAAGTCTCGGCGTCCCCTGCTGCGTCCGGCCTCCATCGATATCCCCTAGGCCCCGTAGACCTTGACGGCGCACTTCTTGAAGTCCGTCTCCTTGGAGAT
>QNDV01000280.1 GCA_003646045.1 bacterium | reverse complement strand
TCGGTCATTTTCTGGCAGCCGATGACCGCCACTACGTCGTGCACGCCGGCCTTGATGCTCAGCCAGGCGGTGCGGATGGCCGCCGAACCCGAGGCGCAGGCCACTTCGGTCAACCAGGTTGGCTTTGGATTCAGGTTGAGATACTCCTGGATGACCCCGGCCAGCGAACGCTGTTTGTGGTATTCGGGCACCGAGCCGATCACGGTGGCTTCGATGATGTCGGGATCCAGGTCACCGTCGGCCAGGGCGGCGCGGTAGGCCTCGAAGGCGAGCTCCTGCACCGAAGCGTCGCTGCGTCGTCCGAAGACCGTATGACCGATGCCGACAATGCCGACTCTGCTCATGATCACCTCTTAGATGTACTGTCCACCATCGACCCGAATCACTTGCCCGGTCACATGCCGGGCGAATCGCGAACACAGGAAAGCCACTACGTGGGCGATGTCCTCCGGTTCGGCCAGACGCCCCAGCATCGTTTCACGGACAGCGGCGTTGCGAAATTCCGGCTGCAGTTCCGCTGCCATTTCGGTGGCCACCATTCCCGGGGCCACTGCGTTGACGTTGACGTCGAATTTGCCCAGCTCCCGGGCCAGGGTGCGGGTCATGGCGTTGACTCCGCCCTTGGCCGCGGTGTAATTGGCCTGACCGAATTTTCCCCGTTCGCCGTTGATCGAAGAGATGTTGACGATGCTCCCACGCCTCTGGTCCTTGAACAGCCGGGCCGCCGCCCGGTTGAAGGTGAAATAACCCTTCAGGTTCACGGCGATGACGTCGTCCCATGCCTTGTCCGACATATTCCACACCACGGCGTCGCGGGTGATGCCCGCGTTGCAGACGAGGATGTCCAGGCCGCCCAGTTCGGCGACCGTCCGGTTCACGGCCTGGTCGGTGGCGGCTGAATCGGCCGCGTCGGATTCCAGGGGCAGCACCCGGCACCCGAGTTCCTTGATGGCGCGCACGGTGGCGTCCGGCTCGCCGGGTTCACCGACATAGGTCAGGGCCACATCGCATCCCTGCCGGGCCAACTCCACGCAAACAGCCGCACCGATGCCGCGGCTTCCGCCGGTCACCAGGGCCACCTTGTTGTCCAGACCAAGCTTCATGGTCGCGTCCTGCGCCATTTTCTACCTTCCCTCTCCGGTCAGGCCGTTCATGACCATGGCCACCATCTCTTCGCCAAGTTTTTCGGCGTGATCATCTTTGGCGGGGTCGTACCACATGAACACCCAGTTCAGCATGCCGAAGATGAACAGGGTGCGATGCCGGACCTGCCGGTCGGTCTCCGCCTGTCCGGTGGCCACCCCCGTCATTTCGCCGACCACCTGGGCCATGCACAGGAAATAGCGCCGCCTGAGCTGGGCGATGTTTTCGAACCGTTCCCCTTTCAGGGATTCCAGTTCGAAGGTGCAGACCTTCAGCTCGTTGAAGTGGCTGATGAAGTAGGCGAGATGATTCTTCACCAACCGGTGCAGGCGTTCTTCGGCCGAGCCTCCGGCGGCCACGGCGTTTTCCTGCATGTCCAACAACGAACCGAAGGTCTTTTCCTGGATGAGGAAGAGCAGGTCTTCCTTGTTCTTGAAGTAGTAGTACATGCCGCCCAGGCTGAGGCCGCTGGCAGTGGCCACATCGCGGATGGAGGTCTGGCTGAAGCCGCGGGTGGCCATCAGTTCCGCCGAGACGCTCAGCAGCCGGTCCAGTTTTGGAGCCGTACGCGATGTCTGTCCACCGCTCGGGACGGGGATGTCGTGGGGTGTGCCTTCAACCACGATTCTCTTCCTTCTGTTTCTTCAATGCGTTCAGGATCTTTTCCGGCGTGATGGGCAATTCGGTGATCCGCACCCCGCAGGCGTCGTAGATGGCGTTGCCGATGGCGCCGAGAATGGGGGGCAGACAACCCTCGCCGATCTCCTTGGCTCCGAACGGTCCGCGCGGTTCGTAACTTTCGACGGCCTTGGAAGTGATCTGCGGCGACTCGGCGATCGTCGGCACGAGGTAACCGTGCAGGTCCGGGTTGACCAGCGAACCGTCCGGCCGGACCAGGGTATCCTCCATCAGCGTTTCACCCAGACCCATGATGATGCCGCCTTCCACCTGGCCGTGAAAAGTCACCGGATTGATCACGGTGCCCGAGTCACTGAAGTCGTAGAACCTGTCCACGTCCACATAACCGGTCTCGAGATCAACAGTGACCTCGCACACTGCCGTGGAAAAACTGTAGGCCGGCGAGGTACCCACCGCGGCGCCTTTGTATTTGCCGCCCAGGCCCGGCGGTGGCGAGTAGTGTCCGGTGCCGGTTACGGGGCCGCCGCGGGAGAAGACCTTGCGCGCGACTTCGTCCCAGGCGATGGAAACTTCGGCGTGTTGGGTGACGAAGATCTTACCGTCGCGGGCTTCCATGCCGTGGGGGTCGCAGCCCAGCATCTCGCCCGCCATCTTCAACAGCTTGACCTTCACTTCGGCCGCGGCCATGCGCACGGCGTTGCCGGCCATCAGCGTCACGCGGCTGGAATAGGATCCCAGATCGGTGGGCGCGAGCACCGAGTCGCTTTCCACCAACCATATTCGGTTGTAGGGAATGCCCAATTCCTCGGCGGCGATCTGGGGCAGGATGGTGTTGCATCCCTGCCCGATCTCGGCGGCGGCAATGTGCAGGGAGGCGGCCATGCCGTCTTCGGACAAACGGATCAGGGCGTTGGAGTGGGGAAATTTCGAACGGTAGATGGGATAACCCGCACCCGACACGAAACCGCCGCAGCCTACGCCGATGCCCTTGCCGCGTGGGAGGGATTTCCGCTTCGCGTCCCACTCGGTGAACTCGCGCGCCTGCTCCAGGGTGGCCGTGAACTCGCACGACGAGATGTCCAGGTCGTTACAGGTCAGGGTATCGGGCTGCATGGCGTTTTTCAGCCGCACGTCGAAGGGATCCAGACCCAGCTTCTCGGCCGCCATGTCCATCAGCGTCTCGAAGGCGTAACGCGGCTGGGGTACGCCGTGACCGCGCATGGCTCCGCTGGCGGGCAGGTTGGTGTACATGCGGTAGCCGTCGTATTTGTAGTTGGGGATGTTGTACAGCGTGGGCACCATGGACCCGGCGTAATAGGCGGTCACGATGCCGTACGAGGTATAGGCCCCGCCGTCGAGCAGGATGTGGGACTGGCAGGCGGCGATGGAGCCATCCTTCTTCAACCCCAGCTTCATGTCGATGTACTGCTTGTGACGACCGCGGAAGTGGTGGACCATCTCTTCCCGCGAGTACTTCATCATCACCGGCCGGCCGGTCATCCTGGCGAAGACAACTGCGCACAGATCCAGCGGCGTGGCCTCGGCCTTCACGCCGAAACCGCCTCCCACACTGGGGCTGATGGTGCGGATGTCGCCCTGCGGAATATCGAAGATGCGGCTGAGCATGTGCCGCAGATAGTGGGGTGCCATGGAAGACGACCAGATGGTCAGCTTTCCTGCGTGATGTTCCCAGCGCGCGACTGCGGCGTGGGGTTCGATGGGAGACTGGAAGGTGCGGTTGCCGATGAAGGTGTCCTCGACGATGACCTCCGCCTCGTCGAAACCCTTGTCCACATCGCCGAAGTGCCATTCAACCCGGGTGTTGATGTTGTTGGCGTACTTTTCCTCTTCGGGGTGGATCAGCGGTGCGCCGTCCTTGATGGCCTCCCGCGGGTCGAAAACCGCGGGCAGCGGTTCGTACTCGACCTTGATCAGCTTGATAGCCTCTTCGGCGGTGGCTTCGTCCTCGGCGACCACGGCCGCCACCTCGTCACCCACGTAACGAACACGATCGATAGCCAGGATGTTCTCGTCGTACCGGGCGGGCGAGACGCCATACTTCTTACTTGGCACATCCTTGGCCGTGATCACCGCCAGCACCCCGGGCATCGCTTCGGCGGCGCTGGTATCGATGCTCTTGACCAGCCCATGGGCGATGGGACTGCCCAGCAGTTTTCCGTGGACCATGCCCGGCAGCTTCAGGTCGGCGGTGTACTGTTCGCGTCCGGTGACCTTGTTCGGCCCGTCGTAGCGGGTCACACCCTTGCCCACGACGGCGTGGTCGCGCACCTGGTCACGTTCGTCGTGTTCGCCGGGATTGGTGTCCAGTTCCACACCTTCGAACTTCTGCCAGTTGCCGACCGCTTTCATGACGCGCGGATAGGTGCCGCAACGGCACAGGTTGCCGCCAAGGGCCTTCTTGATCTCGGCCGGCTCGGGCGCCGGGTTCTTCTCGATGAGCTCCAGGCTGGAGATGATCATGCCCGGCGTGCAGAAACCGCATTGCAAGGCGCCGTGCTTGATGAAACTCTTCTGCAAGGGATGCAGATCGTTACCGTCGGCCACACCCTCGATGGTCTTGATCTCCACCCCGTTGCAGGTGGCGGCCAGCACCAGGCACGAGTTGACGGCCTTGCCGTCCATCAACACACTGCAGGCTCCGCAATCTCCCACATCGCACCCGCTCTTGGTGCCGGTCAGCCCCAGATCATCCCGGATGATCTGCTTGAGG
>QNDV01000279.1 GCA_003646045.1 bacterium | reverse complement strand
CCCACACCTGTACCAGCCGACTACACGGGTCTGGTGGCAAATGCATTTTCCCTGACTGCACAGGTGGACCGGGACACGGTACCCGCCGGCGAGCCGGTGGAACTGAAGATCGATCTGCACACGGACGGATTTCTCAAGGGATTCGCCGGGATAGCGGTGCGGGAGCCGGACGGGGCACGCTTGCACGACTCGTCAGAGACGTTCAACAGCGGTTTGAAGGATGATCGCTTGCGAGGTTCGCTGGCCGTGGAGAAAGTGGTGGTTCCCGAGGTACCCGGCGACCTTGTCATAACGCCGGTGCAGGTGGTCTGGTTCGATGCCGGGGCCGGCCGTTATCGCACGGCCGAGGCGGCTCCCCGTACGGTGCATGTCACCGCGGGCGACCGTGACTACAACGGCGAGCCGGGCCATTCGGGATTCCTGCGCAGTGAAATTTCCCGTCTGGGCGAGGACCTGGCTTTTATCCACCCGGCACCACGCAACCTCGGCCGCGACAAGAGTCCCTTTACCGGTTCGCCGACGTGGTGGAGTCTGTTGCTGGCACCGATGGTCCTGCTCGGTATCTGGCGTGTGCTTCTGGTCCGACTGTCCGCCGAGAGACGCCAACCCCATCTGCGTCGCCGGCGGCGGGCCCTGGCCACGGCCCAGGCTGTTTTAAGGAATGCCGAACGCGTGGATAGTGACGGTCCGGGTCAGATCGTCCGCGCCATCTGCGGTTTCGTGGCTGACAGCGAGGACCGCCCCCTTGCTGCGGTGGGTCTGGCCGAGGTCAGTGGTTTTTGTGACCGGGTCGACCGTCATGCTCTGGGAGAGTCACTGGTTGCACTGCTGGAACGTTGCGAATCAGCTCGCTACGGAGGTGGTGTGGATGCGGCCACTCTGGACGCCGAAATTACCAGGGTCGGCAAGCAGCTTGCCGAGTTGGCGCAATCAAAGAGACGAGTCGGAACAGTACGGGCCAAGCCGGCAGTGATTCTGCTGGCTGCCATGGCCCTGGGCGCATCGGCTCCCCATGCGCAGACCGGTGCCACTGCGGAACAGCTACTGGCTGAAGGCAACCAGTCATATACCGAAGGCAATCTCGATGTCGCCCTGGATCGCTATATGGCAGCTGTGGTTGCTGGTGCCAACGATCCGGTCCTCCATTACAATCTGGGCAATGTGCATGCGCGGCGGGGTGAGCTGGGTCGTGCCCTGGCCAGCTACGAGCGCGCACGCCGTCTGGCACCCCGAAATCAGGATATCCTGTCCAACATGGCCTGGGTGCGTCGCCAGTTGAGGGACCTGGAACTGGCCGGTGGGGAATTGCCCCTGTTCATTCGTCAGTTCGTTGGTCTCGCACGCAGCCTGACCCTGGACCAGTGCGGTACCCTGACCCTGGTAATAGCCTGGTGTCTGGCAAGTGTCGTGGCGTTGGCCTGGGGCCGGGATCGTTTCGGTGATGTACTCAGGCGATTGAGTCTGGGCCTGGGAGCCTGTCTGCTGTTCAGTCTGGCAGTGACGGGTTGGCGCTGGTACGGCGAGCGTGTCGTTGATACGGCCATGGTGCGGATATCAGAAGCCACGGTCCGTTCCGGGCCGGCCGAGAGATTCCCGGCACTGTTCCAGGTACACGACGGTCTGCCGGTTACACTACACGGTGCTGCCGATGGGTGGGTGCGCATTTCACTGGGCGGTGACTGGCAGGGTTGGCTGCCTGTGGCGGCGGTGGAAAAGGTCCGATCCGGGGATTAGGCGCGTCGCGCAGGGCCGGCAGGAAGGGTCTGGACAGAACAGCAGCTAGGGATGATTCCGGTATGTTGCCTCGGTGGTCGGTGTCTCACAGACCGTAACGTCGGTCAATTGTGGCAGGCTGGCGCACAAGCGGTCATGGATCCAGGCCGCCAGGATTTCCGCGGTGGGATTCTCAAGGCCAGGGATCTCATTCAAGCAACGATGATCCAATTCCTCGCGGACAGGTTGCATGGCGGCTGCAACCACATTGTAGTCTTCGACCCAACCCATTTCCGGGTGCAGATCCCCTTCCAGACCCAGGATAACGCGGTAGGTGTGGCCGTGCAGGCGCCGGCATTTGTGGTTCTCGGGTACCTGCGGCAACCAGTGGGCTGCATCGAAACTGAAACTCTTGGTGATGCGCGCGTGCATGATCATTGCCCTCCATTCCCGGATAGTCTCCCTTTCGGGCAGGAAAACACGATTGGCCGGTGACGGCAATGCCGAATGATCCTGAAAAAATCGTCAATTGACCGGCTACGCGGCCGATTAATAGCATATTCGGGCTACTTGTATCCGTTTGCGGATCCGGGGAGGTGGCCCGCTTGCCCAACAGAAACGGGGTTTGACCTTGGCTACGCAAACCGATGAGCGGACCGAAACCACGGTACAGACCGTGCCGGACCACGACCTGGTACCCTTCAGCGAGGTGTTGAAGGAAGCGGCTAAATCCACCGGGACGGATAGCCTGGCTCTCAGTGGTCTACCCCTGTTGCGCGACCGCCTCAACGATATTGCATCCATGACACGTCCCGGCGAGGTTCCCGAGTTCTTTGCCCGCTTTGCCGAGCAGACCGGTCTGCGCATGCTGCTTCTCAAACGGTGGAGCAGCGGACTGCAGGTCTTCATGGAGACCAATCTGCGTGTGCCACCGGAAGCAAGGCGCAAGGGACCGGACGGCCGCGCACCAATCCCCAGTGCCAAGGGTGACGTCTTCCAGTCCTGCGGCGAGGATGCGGCGGTATTCGCCGGCCCGGTGCCGGCCAAACATTTTCCCCTCGACCTGACCCTCATGCTGGGCCGGGGCAGCAGGGACCGACAGATCGTGATCCTGCCTCTCTCCAGCAAGGAACACTGGAATACATTCATCTACCTGGACGCTGGAAAATCCTCGGGCCGAGCTCTCGAACTGGCGGAGATCCTGGCCCGTTTCGCCTTGGCGCAGATGATCACCCTGGCCAGCGGCTTCAACCGGAACCGGGGCCGCGTTGCCGCCATCCTGCGGAACGAGCGCCAGCGCCGTCGCAAGCTCGCTGCAAACCGACAAATCGCAGAGCCGGAGCCTCAGGTCGCAGATCCCTGGGCAGATGGCAAAGAGGAAGCCACGCCACCACCCATCCAGGATATCCCCGAGGAAATCATTGAGCAGGTAT
Source organism: bacterium (assembly GCA_003646045.1). The sequence continues at coordinate 1,368 of QNDV01000279.1, read as the reverse complement.
TGCCAGCGGCAGCCGATTCGTCGCGGCAGGACAAAGCGGACGACATCGACCCGTTCGCGGCGTCGGATGCCGAATCGCCTGTGATCGAACTGCCTACCGAGCCGGGATTGTTGACCCCTGACCTGATTCTGCGACACAGTGGTGAACTGCCGGCCCTGCCGAGGGCCGCCTGCCATATCATGGCCGTCATCGAGGATCCCAAGACCACAGCCACGGGTCTCGAAAAAGCCCTGGCCATGGACCAGGCCCTCACGGCCAAGGTACTGCGTATTGCCAACAGTCCCTTTTACGGGGCGGTGCGCGAGATTCGGACCGTCAGCGAAGCCGTTGTGAGACTGGGCTTCGTTGCCATCCGCAACTGGACCCTGGTGGCCGCGGCTCGTAGCGTTTTCCTGGCACCGGGATCCGGTATGCTCTACCAACGCATCTGGAAACAGTCTGTGCTGTCTGCCATGTCCGCCCAGTTAGTGGCTCAGTGTGTAGGCAGCAGGGAGCCGGAGAGCGTATTTATCGGCGGGCTGATGCAGAATATCGGCCAGCTTGTCCTGGCCCGCAGCTATCCCGATTTGTTCCACGAGATTCTGGCCGAATCCTCGGACAGCGGCCGTTCATACCACGAAGTGGAACAGGAGATACTCGGGTTCGATCATGGTGAACTGGGTTCCCTGCTCATCCGCGAGTGGAATCTGAGCCCGGAGCTCGAGGACGCAGTGCGTTGGCATCATCGCTTCGAGGCGGAAGAGGCACGCAACACCCGCATGGCGGCCATGATCAGTCTTGGAGAAGAGATCGCCCTCTGCAGTTGGGCCGGCAATAGTGCCGAGGAAGAGGACGGCGCTTTGGACCCCAGTCCGGCCGCCCGCTTTCTCGGCGTGCCGGAAGCGCGGGTCATCGAGTTGCATAAGCAGGCCAGCGAACTGCATATCGACCCTCACTTCTTCAGCTGATAACGAGACGAACGGCGATCCGGACGATGTAGCTGAGGCGCGGTCGGGTGATTTACCGTGCCCGGTCCCGCTCAAGGCGTTATCATCCTACCTGCGCGGTAAACCCGACAACAAGCGAAAGGACCCGGGCGGATATGCGTATCCTGGTTACCGGCGGTGCCGGTTTCATCGGTTCCAACTATGTCCAACTGCTGCTCAAACACACCGGCGACGAGCGCATAGTTAATCTCGATCTGCTGACCTACGCAGGCAACCTGGCCAACCTGGCGGGATGCGAAAGTGATCCACGCTACAGGTTCTGCCGGGGTGACATCCGTGATCGCAATCTGGTAAGAACGTTGCTGGTGGGCGAAGCCATCGATGCGGTAGTCCATTTTGCGGCCGAGAGCCATGTGGATCGTTCGGTGGAGGGGCCGGAGGT
>QNDV01000278.1 GCA_003646045.1 bacterium | reverse complement strand
CCAGCCCCGACGCGGCCACACATCCGGCCGTACGATGTCATAACCCCGCGCGGTCAAAGCCCCTGCCGCCGCGGTGAACCAGGCTCGCGGACCCCAGGTCTCGCTGCTGCGCGTATCCCGGGCCGCAGCCTTCCAGTCCTCCACGAAACCGTGGACCGGATCCCCGGGGACGCAGCGGTGGATGAAACTCTTGGGTAGCCGGGTCTGGAAAGCCTCGGGGTCAAAGTCGTCCCGGAAATTGGTGCCCAGGACCAGGGCCTCCAATCGCGGACCGGACGCTTCCCGGCAACGCAGCATGCTGGCTGTCCAAACGCGGCCCGTGGGGTCGCTGGTGCCATCCATGAGCAGACCCCCGGGGACCACCTGTTCCGCCAGACGCTCCAGGGCCGGCAGGGCCTCGGCCTCGTCGTATTGACGCAGGACGTTGAAAGCGCGCACCAGGCGAACCGTTTCCCCGGCAGCCAGGGGCAGGTCGAAACCACCCTCGCGAAAGGAGGTCAGATCATCGGCAAAGGGTAAAGCCAGTTCCACGCGGACGGGATCCATCTCCACCCCCAGCACGGGCAGGTCCGGATTGAGGCGGCGCAGGCGGGAGGCCATTTCGAGGGTGGTGGTGGGCTCGGCGCCATAACCGAGGTCCACAACCAATGAATCGTCGTCGCGGTTGATCAGGGTGGGATCGTAGGCGGCCAGGAAGAGATCGGCGCGCCGCAGACGGTTGGGCGCGGTCTTGCCGCGTGTGATCCGGCCCGCGGGGCGGTCGTCCGCCGGAAAACCTCGTTGCTGTACCATGGGAGTCCTTCAAGGTTTCCGACAGTGGGCAGCGCGTCGGTGCGCCCCGCCGGCCGGATGCGGCTTTCAAGAAAAGCCCCGTCAGGAGGATCCGCAAGTCGCGGCGCGCATCTGATCCAGATTGTGGCTGGCATCGGTGTTTTCCGGATCGGTGTCGAGTACGCCCTCGAGTAGCGCAACTGCTTCCTCCAGACCGCGCTGTGGATCCCGCTGCCACAGGGCACAGGCCAGATCACTGGCCGCCCGTGGATGAGCGGGATGATCCCTCAGGACAGCTCTCAGCGCCCGGTCGGCCTCTGCCAGACGGCCCACGGCGAAAAGGGCCTCGGCGTGGTCCAACGAGGACCCCACTTGCCAGGCGGGCAGGGGCAGGTTGCGTGCCCGCTGGTCCGCGGGCAGCTGCTCGGCATGAAGCACCGGCACGAAACCCTCGGTCATGAGGCGTTCCAGATCGATCTGCCCGTTCTGCCGGGCATCGGGAGGCAGATTCCACTTGCGGCGAAATACCTGCCATTTGGCGTCGATCTGCTTGCCATAATCCACGCCGGCGGCCACGAAGCTGCGACTGCCGAAGTGGTGGATGAAGCAGTCCCGGGCCACCACGGCGCGCCAGCCGGCCAGGAAGGCCCGCAGGCAGTAGTCCGTATCCTCGTAGTTGCCCTGGCCGAAGCCCTCATCCAGCCCGCCGATGCGCTCGACCAGTTCGCGGCGCAGCAGCAGGCAGAAGCCCACCACCCACAGGGCAGGCGCGGTTTGGCCGGCCTTCTCCGCCGTCAGACGGGCGGCATAGTCCTCCAGACCGCATAGAGTGCGATCGTCATAGCCCACGGCAGGCAATTTCTGGTCACCGGTAATGCTGTTGGTCACCGGCCCCACCATACCCACGCCTTGATCGGCCAGGGGCGCGGTCAGGCGGTCGAGCCAGCCTTCACAAACCACGGTGTCGCTGTTCAGCAGGCAGACGTGCTCGCAACGGGCCGCCGCGATTCCCCGGTTGTTGCCGCCGGCAAAGCCCAGGTTGCTGCCGTTGTACAGCACGGTCACCTGGGGGTAGGCCCGCTCCAGATTCGCCAGGTAATCGAGGGTGTCGGGCTGCGAACCGTTGTCCACGAACATCAACTCATGACGGGGATCGGTGTGGCGCAGCAGGGAGTCGGCACACAGGCGCGTATATTCCAGGGCATTCCAGGTCAAGACGATGACCGTGACCGTATCGGCCTGCGCATCCTCGGCCAAATGCACCACGGGCGACGTGTAGAGTGCGATCTTCCCGGCCGCGGTGGCGGTCACGGTACCTTCGGCGCCACGCTTGAAATCCGCGGTGACGCGTCCGAGCCAGCGCTCGTTCAGCAGCTTGACGTTTTCCGATACCTTGGCCCATCGTTCGGGTCCGCTTTGGGACTCGTGGTGCACCACGACACTCTCGGGTCGGTAGACGATCCAGCCGCCCGCCCGGCCCACACGCAGACAGAGATCCACATCCTCGTTGCCGTTCCAGTAGGCGGTATCGAATCCGTCCATTTCCTCGAAGACACTACGACGCACCAGCAGGCAGGCCGCCGAGCAGGCCTGCAGACGCTGGGGACGGTTGGCGCCGGCAAAGTCGGCCGGTTTGTGGTGAGCCAGGTGGAGACCTTCGAGAATCGTCACCGGGCCCCGGGTCGCCTCGATAAGCGCTACACCGCCGTGCTGGATAGTCCCGTCGGGATACAGCAGTTTCGAACCGGCGGCGGCTACTCTCGGATCCCGGTCAAGGGTCGAGACCAGGGGGTCCAGCCAGCCGGGGGTTACCTCGGTATCGTTGTTGAGGAACATCAGATGACGTCCATTTGCCCGGACGGCGCCGGCATTGCAGGCAGCGGCAAAGCCCAGGTTCTCGCCGGGACTCAGGAGGGTCAGTTCCCCGCCGGACTCCCGCTCCCGCAGCCACTGTCCCGAACCGTCGGTGGATCCGTTATCGATGACCACCAGTTCCCAGATCGCCTGGCAAGGAGCATTCTCCAGGGAAGCAAGACAGGCCCGGGTCAGGGCAAGTTTGTCCATGACGGGAATAATTATGGTCACGTCAGGCTGGCTGTTGACGTCGCAGCGGGGCATAGAAACCTGCCTTTATGGCCGTATTTCGACCAGAAGGATGGGTTTGAGGGGCGACGGGTCCTTGTTCCTTTGCGAAATTCTGCAAGAGACGTGCCTTCATGAGTGCCTCGTGGGACTTGGAGTTCCAGTCGCTGGCGTGTAGTCTCCCGCCATGCGAAACCTGATAATCACCGCCGCCGCTGTCGTCGCCCTGTTCCCGGCCATTACCGCTACGGCCCAGGGTGAGACGACCCGCCCCGACGAGACGGTTCTGCCCGTTGTGGAACATGAGATCGAGGAAACGGATCTCATCCCACCGACGAGTTTCAAGGCGTATCCTTTTGTCTTCTATACTCCCGAAACCCAGCTGGCCTTCGGCGGCGGCGCATCCGTGGCCTGGCGTTACCCGGATCTGGGACCCGAGCAGCGACCCAATTCCGTGCTCGGCGCCGTGACCTACACCACCCGCAGCCAGCTGATCATCGCCCTGACCCCTGAGATCTACACGAAGAACGGGACCTGGCTGATAGCGGGCTTTCTGGGCTACAAGGAATACCCCGACAAGTTCTGGGGCATCGGACCCGACGCACCAGCCGAGGACGAAGAGGACTTCGAGCCATTTATCTTCCAGTTCAAGGTTGATGGACAACGGACCCTGGGCGGCCATTTTCTCGGCGGCCCCACCTACCACCTCATCGATTATCGACCCCACGAACTCGATCCGGACGGCCAACTGGTGACGGGCACCGTTGCTGGCAGCGAAGGCTCCAGATCCTCCGGACTGGGAATCATGGGCAGCTACGACTCTCGCGAGCAGCGATTCAGCCCGTTGTCCGGCAACCTGGTGGAACTTCAGTGGCGCTTCTACGACTCCATCCTCGGCAGCGACTACACTTTCCAGGAGCTGGTTCTGGACCTGCGCCACTATCAACCATTGAAGACCGATTGGGTACTGGCCCTGCAGGCCTACTCCCACACCCTGAGTGGCAACCCACCCTTCAACATGCTGGCCATGCTCGGCGGCACGGAACGCCTACGCGGCTACTGGACCGGACGCTACCGCGATCGCAAGGCATTCGTTTTCCAGGCCGAGCTGAGGCTACCGGTCACGAGGCGCTTTGGCGCAGCGGCGTTTGCCGGGGCAGGCATGGTAGGCAGCACCTACAGCGAACTGCGAATCGCGGATTTCAAACCCTCCCTGGGTGGCGGTGTGCGCTACCTTTTCGATCCCGAAACCAATCTCAAGTTACGGTTGGATCTGGGGTTCGGTGAAGCTGGTCAGAAGGGTGTTTATGTGACGATAATGGAGGCGTTCTAGGGGGGTGGTTGGGATCTGATAATTATGGCGTGGCCCCCGGGGGCCTTTTTTTGTGTTGGGGATTGGGAGATACGGGGGCGTGGTTTGGCGGCGGTTGTGTGGCCCCCGGGGGCTATGGTTTGGGGGTGATAGGCGGAGAGCAAGATCTGGGCCATGATTCGGCGTATGTTGTTGGTTTATTATGGTGTTGTGGTGTTTTAGGGCTTGCGGATTTGGCCATATTTTCGTATATTGTGCGCACCCCCCAGGTACCCGGATCAGGAGAACCAACATGCCGGCAATCGCCTTCGTTTCAGGCCAATCTCCCGCTCGTGTTCATTCTTCCCTT
>QNDV01000277.1 GCA_003646045.1 bacterium | reverse complement strand
TATCGAATTGCAGCAGGCGGCGGTGCGCCGACTGGCCGCCGCAGAGCGGATCAAAGCGAACCAGAAGGACGAATAGCACCCACTTCACACCCGCGGGAACCCACGCCAACCCGCCATGGACTCCCCTACCCCTCAATCTCCGGCAACCGATAGCAGATAATCGCCACCGCCTCGGTGTCGACGTCACCGATCGATATGATATTCTCCTCCTGTCCTGCAACCAGTTCATTCCGCAGCGGAGGTCCGTAGCCATGCCCATGCCCCTGACCATAGTCGCCGTTTTCCAGGCCAACCCCGGTCGTGAAGAGGACCTCAGCCGCGAGTTGCAGGAACTGGTTGCTCCCACCCGCGCCGAAGCAGGCTGCCTCAACTACGATCTGCACCGCGATCTTGAGGTGCCCGGTCGGTTCCTTTTCTACGAGAACTGGGAGACAAGATCAAACTGGGAGGCGCACATGGAGTCGGACCACCTGCGGCGCCACCGGGAGACGTCCGATGCGCTGGTCGCCAAGGTCGAGATCTTCCAGATGGAGGGCACCGACTGAGCTAGTCGGTCATGGAGGCCATGGCCCCTTCGATCCACTGTTCCACCTCGGCGATGAGCTCGCCGGCCCGGCGTCCGTCGGGATCGAGGGTGGGGCCGACCACCACCTGCACCGTACCCGGCGTGATCCGGAAGCGACCCTGTCCCCAGTAAACTCCGGCGTTGTGGGCCACCGGCACCACGGGGTAACCGGTGCGGGTAGCCAGCATGGCGCCGCCGGCGTTGTACTTGCCGGCCTGTCCCGGCGGCGTGCGTGTGCCTTCGGGGAAAATGACCACCCACAGGCCCTTGTCCAGACGGTCCCGGCCCTTGGCGATGACCTGGTTGAGGGCCTTCTTGGGACTGCCCCGGTCGATGGCGATGGCCTGGGCCACGGCCAGCGCCCAGCCGAAGATGGGGATCAGCAGCAGTTCCTTCTTCAGTACCCAGGTCTGGGCGGGGAAGATGACCTGCAGGGCGAAGGTCTCCCAGGTGGATTGGTGCTTACTCATGATGATGGCGGGACCGGCGGGGATGTTTTCCGCTCCAGTGACGCGGTGGTCCACGCGGCACAATACCCTGAGCAGCACTATGATGAAGGAGGACCAGCGCGCCAGCAGGCGCTGCCGCGGCAACATCGGCATGGGCAGGCTGATCAGCAGCAGCGGTGTCAGGCAAAGGGTGGCCACGCCGATGCAGATGTAGAAGAACAAGGATCCCAGAAAACGCATGAGCCGGCCTGCCAGGGTGGGGGACTATATATCCGCGCAGGGATCTCAATATGGATCACGGGGCGGCGATTGCAACAGTTTCCGGCCGGCGGCGTCCGCGGACTCAATTCCCCGGACCGGTAGCCGGTATAATGCGCAACGCGATGAATCGTACCCCCAGCACTCGCGGGTCGGCTCCCGCGGGTGAAGCCGCGTTCGGCACGTGGAACAGCAATTCGTTGCCACCGTTCGTTTGCAGCAGGCCTGCGGGTATGGGGATGCTCGTGTGGACCTCACGAAAGCCGTTCAACTCGAGATCAGCGATCTGCCGGCCATTCAACGACACCTGTACGGATTGCCGGCCAAGGGCCCCGAGGTTCATTTCCAGGACTGTGTCCCGGTAGGGGGCGTAGCTGTCCGCCATGCCGAAGAACACCGAACTTCCACTTCCCCTGTTCCAGCGATAGGCCGAGCCGTCGGCGAATTCCTTCCCCCACCAGGAACGAAACTCCAATGAGCTTCCATCGGGAGTCACCCAGCGGTCCGGAACCAAGGGCTCCAGATCCCAGCTGGCCAACCGGCGTTCCAGTTCCTCGTAGGTTCCGCCGGGGGCCAGCACCGAATACACATCGAAACTGCACTCGGTGCCGGAACTCGTCGCGATGGTCCCCAGCCCCTTTTCGGAGACAAGGACCGTCGGCAGTCGGGGATCACCCGGTCCCACCCTGCGCCTGAATATCGTGGGCCAGTAGCATGGGACCAGTACTTCGTATCCACGCTGTTCGGCCTGCAGGACGAATGAGACCAGTTGCGGCCAAAGAAAATGTTCCGGGCCGCCCGCTCTCAGGAAAGCCCTGATCGGCCCGTCCTGCGCCGCCGGCAGCGCGGTCCAGATCCCCTCGGGAACCTCATGACCAGGCATGGGCTCCACCCGGAAACGACCCATCCAGACAACCATGACCACGGCTGACAACAGGATTGCCGCGCGACCCGGGATTCGAAGCCGGGAACCGCGGAATGTACGACCGGCAAGCCGGGCCAACTGAAATCCTGCCTCCCGCAGGACCAGAAAAAAGAAGAAAGCGGCGAGTCCCGCCGTGAAGTGGAAGACAAAGGGAATACTGACCGGGTTGTCCCTTGTCTGGGTGGCAATGACGAACGACAGGCCATAGACGCAGGCCATGGCCAGGATCATGGCCCTGAATTCCGGGCCGGCGCGCCGGTACTGGAGCCAACCCGCCACACTCCAGACCAGGAGCAGTCCGATCACCAATCCCCATGGGACCAGGCCGATGTGGGCAGCGAGGTCGGGAACACCCAGGGTCACCGACACCGCGGCAGCCCAGCCTACAGCCCGCATGGTGTCGGCTGTGGTTCGCTCCTGGAAATGCTGTTCCCGGGTCGTGGTCAGGACCCGCTGCAGGTTGCCCTCGTCACTGCCGAACTCGTCGACCAGGGTCGGCACCGAAGTCAGGACAACGAACGCGAGTCCCAGTGCGAGCCACGTCATTTGCTTTCGTGTAGGTTGCGGCAAGCGGTGCCGAATTCCCAGCCAGGCCAGACGGGCTGCAACCCCCAAACCGAGGATGGCTACGAGAACCGCATTGAAGAGATGGTTGTGGGCGGCGAATACACCACTCAGGCACAGCACCGGCCACCAGCCTGCCCTGCCCAGTGCGGCCGGGCCCAGGGCAAGACCGAATACCAGGGTTGGGATGATGACGATCAGTGGTCCCCAGAATTCGAGGAACGGATGGTGGCCCGTGGTGGCGACAGGCAGGATCGTGAAGATCAGGGACACGGCCAGGAGCCAGATATCGGCATTCCGACCAGTCACTCGCACTATGAGCGACAATGCCAGGGCCAGGCCGGCCAGATTGATAATCAGCATGGCAATGCGCTGTCGCCCGAGAGGGCTGGGTACGGCTGCTACCAACGGTTCGGCCGCCGCCAGATAGTAGAAGGTCACCGGACCCGGGTGGTTGTACTTCAGTCTGGAGTATGGTCCGACACCCAGGCTCATGTCGCGGGCATCGCGAATCAACAATCCGTTGGCGGATATGTCGCCGTCGCCCAACAGGTCGGGTGGTCGCACATGGTGGGCGTTCAACAACAGCGTCGAAACTCCCACCAGCAGGACGACCGCCAGGATGGACAGGTACGCGGACCGGTCCGGATGGCCGGGGGAACCGCTGGACTCGGGCTTGGATTCGCCAGGACGAACCATGGTGTTGCTCTCGCCGGAGAAATTATCGTTTCGTCTGTAGAAACGCGACTATACCAGCTCGACCCGGGGTAGGACAGATTGCTGCGAAGGTCCAGGGCCAGGCGCTGTCCGTGGCCGGACACAAGGACGACCGCCGACCCTGGGGGCCGGCGGTCGCTGCTGCCGTCGTTGCGGAGGGGATACGGCAGGCTATCAGAAGACGATGGGTTTGCCCGGCTGACCCGGAACTCCGGCGTCGGGAGTGTAGGGGTCACTGGTCTCGGACCACACACCCTGGCGGCCCTGGCCGTCCACGGCCGCCACGCGGATGCGGTAGGCCACGCCGTAGTCGGCGCTCAGGGTGTAGGCGTTGGAGGGTACGGTGCCCATATCCACCCAGGAGCCGCCGTTGGCGCTGTGCTGCACAACGTAGTGGACCACCGGAGAGCCCGAGGTCGGAGCGCTCCAGGTATAGGCCACATCCACCTGTGCCATGGCCGGCGCCGCAGTCAGGGCCGCGAGGGCGACCAGAACGGTGACCGCGGCGCGAATATGAATGGTCTGCTTGCTCATGTTGTTTCTCTCTTCCGGCTTTGGCTGGGTCGTGCGAGGCGTCCGTGCATCAGCGACGCCCATGTCTTGTCCCGGGACCCGGATTGCAAAGGCGGTGCCCCGGTCGGGTAGGACCTTTCCCGGGTATGGCGAAGCTGTTGCAGGACGGACGACTGTCGGTGTTGACCGGCTGACGATGGGCTTGGCGGTCGTGCCGGGTGAGGTTCCGGCGGCGCCGTGAACCGGCGATTATGAGACCCCTCGATTGCAATCTGCAATACGACCCTCAATAGCCGGTCGTGCCTGTAACATGTTGAAAAAGAATATCATATAGATCGAGCGATGTGCGATGAGAGCACATTTTTCCCCGCTGTTTCCCATGGTCCTGTGGCGTGGACCGGTGTACCGCGATCGATGTATTTACGCGTGGTGGTCGCCCATGGTCCGACTTCAGGACTTGTGGCGGCGTGGGTGATCGATCACATTGTGGCTTCCGCGGCGGTCGGCTTGACAGGCCGGCTGCCAC
>QNDV01000276.1 GCA_003646045.1 bacterium | reverse complement strand
GATGTTCGAACCCTTCAGGACCACCCGCGAGAAGGGCAGTGGACTGGGACTGGCCCTATCGCGCCGGATCATCGAGGATATGGGGGGCACCCTGACCCTGGCCAACCGGATTGACGGGCCGGGTGCCGAGGCGGTGGTTGATCTGCCCCGCTATTGTCCGGGACCAGACGGTCCCGCCACCGAGACAGGAGTTTGAGCGTGGCGCGCATTCTCGTAGCCGACGACGAAAAGAAGCTGGTGACCCTGCTCACCTCGGCGCTGACCCATGCGGGCCACGAGGTGGAGGGGGTGTACGGTGGCCAGGAGGCCCTGGACGCCTGCGCCACCCAATCCTTCGACGTGGTTATCAGCGATCTGCGCATGGAACCGGTGGATGGCTTGTCGGTGCTGGCCGGGGTCAGGAAGACCAGTCCCGCCACGGCGGTGATTATCCTGACCGCCTACGGCGAAGTGGAATCGGCCGTGACCGCCCTGCAGGGCGGCGCCTACCAGTACCTCACCAAACCCGTGAACTTCCAGACGGTGCTGCACGCGGTGGAACAGGCGGTAGCGGTACAGGACCTGGGTTGCGAGAACCGTGCCCTGCGTACGGCCGTGGCCAAGATGACGGGGCATCAGGTGCTGGTGGGCGAGGCTCCGGCCACCCGCAGCCTGCGCGAACTCATCGGCCGTGTGGCCCCGTCCGACGCCACCGTGCTGGTCAGGGGCGAAAGCGGCGTTGGCAAGGAGATAGCGGCGCGGGCCATCCACGGCGCCAGCCCGCGTTCCGGGGCGCCGTTCATTGCGGTCAATTGCGCCGCCATCGCCGAGACCCTGCTGGAGAGCGAGCTGTTCGGCTACCGCAAGGGGGCGTTTACCGGCGCCGACAGCGACCGGGAGGGACTGTTCGAGGCCGCCCGGGGGGGCACTGTTTTCCTGGATGAGATCGGCGAGGCGGGACCGGCGGTACAGGCCAAGCTGCTGCGGGTCCTGGAGGAGAAGCGCATCAACCGCGTCGGCGACCCCATCGAGCGCGAAGTGGATGTACGCATCATCGCCGCCACTAATCGTTCCCTCGAGACCGCCATCGCCGAGAAGGTGTTTCGCGAGGATCTCTACTACCGGCTGCTGGTCTTTCCGGTGGACGTGCCGCCCCTGCGTGATCGGCCCACCGATCTCGAAGCACTGGCCGATCACTTCCTGGCCCGGTACGGGCGTGCGGGGGAACACCTGCCCGCCGCATCCCTGGACCGTCTGCGGTCCTATGGCTGGCCAGGGAACGTGCGCGAGTTGCGGAACCTGGTAGAACGGGCCCATATACTGGCCGGCGACGGTATCATCGGCGACGAACACATACTGCTGGACGTGGGGGCGGCACCCCGGACGGGCCAGCCCCTCGCGGCGGGTCAGGATCTGAATCTGGACAACAACGCGCGGCTGCTGATTCGCACGGCAATCGAGCGGGCCAGCGGCAACAAGAGCCTGGCGGCACGCATGCTGGGCATCACCCGCCGCACCCTGTATTCGCGGCTGAAACTGCTGGGGATGGATGGGTTGGGGGACCATGATTCGTGAGGGGTTCCCCATGACAGAAGCGACCCGCGGCCGGCAGGTGTACCGGGAGGTACGTATTTAACCGGTAGCGATGATTTGTTGTTCGCGTAACGTTTGGCGCAACAAGGTATTAACGGAAGTTAAACTCGCGGATGTATTGGCACGGAGCCTGCTTGAACCTCCGAGGAACGGTCGCTGATTCGGCGGCCCCGAAGGAGCAAGGAATGATGGCCAGGCACAATCCCAAGAATCTGAACCTACCGCGGCCCTGGTGGTTGCTGCCAGTCATGCTGGTACTGCTGGGCATGGTATTGGCGCCCCCGGTCCGCGCCCAGTCCATGGGCCATACCGACCTGGTATCGGCGTACATCGAGCGCACAGACGAACTCATCGAATGGGCGGCCGAACTGGTGGCCGAGACCGAGAGCGGCACCGCCCGCAGCGTGTTGCGCCAGGCCAAGGACATGAATCGCCGTGCGTCCGACAACGTGGAACAGGGACGCCCGGATCGCGGGGCGAACATGGCCAGGCGAGCTCGGGCCGCCGTGTGGCACGCCGTGAAACTGGCTCGCGAGGCCATGGGTTTGCAGGAGCGCCTGCGGGTGCGCGCCGAACGATTCATCGAACTCCATCGCCACCTTTCCGAACGGGCGCGGGACCTGGGGCATGAGGGCGCCCTCGATTTGCTGCGCAAGGCCGAGGGCCAGTCCCACCGTGCCCGCGAACAATACCTGCAGGGTGACCTGCGCCTGGCCTGGCAGATGTTCGAACGGGCCGAGGACCTGACCTCCATGGCGGCCCGCCTGATGGCCGAGACGGGTGCCCCTGCCACATTGGAGCAGGAGCTCGAACGGGTGCAGGACCAGCTCGACCGTGCTCATGAGCGCCTGGGGGATGACCTTTCGCAGCAGGCACGCCGCAGTCTGGGCGAGGCAGAGGAGGCCCTGGACCGGGCCCGCAACCACCTGTCCGCAGGGGAACCCGGCCGGGCCATGCAGATGATCGGACTGGCCCGACGCCTGGCTGATCGGGCCCTGGATCGGCGCGGTGGCTCGGGTGGTACCCGCGAAGCGGTGGAACGGCAGCTGGAGCGGTTCGACTCGCGGCTGGTGATGGTGCAGGAAAGGACGGTTGAGCAGGACAACGAGCAGGCCCGCAATCTCGTCAACCAGGCGCGTGGCCACCGGGATCGGGCCGAATCCGCCCTGGCCCGGGATGCCATGGAAGAGGCACTACGCCAGATCCGCGCCGCCCACAATCTTCTCGAACAGGCGGAGCGTACGTTGCGTTGATCCGACCAGGCCTGATGTCTGGCACTCTGATGGCGGTGGCGTTGTTCGCCACCGCCACCGCATATGCCCGTTCGGACAGTACCTGGCGCTGGGACCTGTCCGCGGGATTCGACGCCACCACCCACACCTACAACCTGGCCGTGGACGACACTACCGCGACCATCAGCGAAGCCCTGGTGCAAGCGGCTCTTGAGGGACGCAGTGCCCGTGGCGCCCGGCATCGCTGGCGCTTGCGTGCCGAGGGAGGGCTGGGCACCGAGCTTACCCGCCAGCGGGTGGATTTCGACTATCGCCTGCTCGATACCACACGCATGGACCGGCTGCGCACCGATGCCACCTTTACCGCCCGCCAGTACCATCCGGGATCGGAGTATGAATACAACAGCGACAACAACGATGGGCGCCTGGAAGTGCGCGGCAGCCCCGTCATGATGGGGAATGTGGCGCTGGAGTTGCGGGCCTTCGCCGGTTGGCACGACTACCGGACGCCATCGACCCTGGAGGTGGACGACCGGGACTACGGCGGCGGCCTTTTTCTGCGCTCACGCCCGACCCTGGAGCGGTCCTGGTCGCTGGGGCTACGCACGAGTCACCGCTCGTATCCGGACTCCAGCGAGATCGACCGCGACGAGATCGGGATCGACCTGGATTACGACAGCCGCGGGCTGGCCGGCGATGGCATCAGTCTTTTCCACCGCACCCGGAACCGGGAGGTTGCCGACGAGACCGTGCGGCCCCCGGCCTGGAGTCACTGGACCGATATCCGCCTGGCCCTTCCCGCGGGCAGCGGACTGGTGCGTACCGAGTTGCAGAGCGAGACCTGGGACTACGGCTACGAAAACGAAGTGTGGTTCGACTCCTGGCGCATGGAGGGTTTCCTGGGCTACGAAGGCGGCAATATGCTGCAGGCGAGTTGGCACGCCGGTCTGACCGGGGCGCGCCTGGATGCCGGTGACAACCCGGATACATATTCGGAGGTGGGCCTGCGCGGTGGGGTCGACGCCTACAGCGGTGTGGTGGGCGGGACCATCATCGTAGAGGTTGGCCGGCGCACCTACGATGACGGTTCGGTCCGGACGGAGGATCCCGCGGACGCCTTCACCCTGTACAGCGACTTCACCTACTGGAAACTATGGCTCATGGGGCAGTGGTACATGTCGCGCACCATGTCCCTGGAGGTGCTGGCCAGCTTCGAGCCCGAGAACCATACCGAACAGGCGGACGACTCGGCCTTGGGCTTTCTGAACCTGCGGCTGGTTTGGCGTCCCTGACCCGGGCTGCGCGCAGCCGAAGCTTCCCATCGGTGCGGACCGCTGTTATCATGCGCCGATCCTTGAACGCCGATTGACGGAGGACCCCGTGCCTGCCCTCGCCTTCGTACGCGACACCCTGCTGAACCATCGCTCGCCGGCGTGCCTGTGGCGGCACCCGCTGATGGCGGTACGGGTGGTGACGGCGGCGACGGAGAATACCTTGCTGCCCTTGGCCGAACGACTGGATCGTCGCGCCCTGCGGAAATGCCCGGTCTGCGAGTGGGAAGGTCACCGCATGAGGAACTTCCTGTCGGGAGACGAGGTGATCCGCCACTGCATCTGCCCGAAATGCGGGTCCTTCGGCCAGCACCAGTTGGCGGTGCCGGTCGAAGGACCCGCATTTCGGGCAGATGCAGTGGCGGATCACCTCGTCTCCCGACCGG
>QNDV01000275.1 GCA_003646045.1 bacterium | reverse complement strand
CCGCGCCAGGCCAAAATCCAGCATCTTGACCGTACCGTCGGCGGTGATCATCAGGTTGTCTGGTTTCAGGTCGCGGTGAATGATCCCCGCCTCGTGTGCCGCCTCCAGGCCCGCGGCAATCTGGGTGCAGACATCCAGGACCGAGCCGAGGTCCAATGGACCCCGCGTCAAGCGCTGGGCCAACGTCTCGCCAGCTACATATTCCAGAACCAGGTAGTGGTGATCCCCTGCCGCCTCGAGGCCGTGTATACCGGCAATATTGGGGTGGTTGAGAGCGGCCAGCGCCTGCGCCTCGCGGGTGAAGCGGGCCAGCAGATCGGCATCGGCGGCAACCTGTTCATGCAGCGATTTCAGGGCGACGGTGCGATTGAGACGGTTGTCCCGGGCCCGATACACCACCCCCATGGCGCCTTGGCCGATTTCGGCGTCAATGGTGTAGGGGCCTACGTTTTCCGGCGGATTTTTCATGGAGGCAGGGTAGCAAGGATGCTTCCGGACGGCAACCGACCGGAAGGGTCGCTATGAGCCTGACCTGCCATCGCCGCTAGTACGCCTGCGCAAACACCACCCGCCCGATACTCGTCTCCCCGCAGTGCACGCACTTGCCCGGGGTCTCGTCCCGATCGAACGGCAGATTCCGGATCGTCACCTGGGTCTTCTGCTGGATCGCCTCTTCGCAGGTCCCGTCCCCGCACCAGTGGCAATGGGCAAACCCGCCCTCGCCCTCGTACAGTTTCACGAAGTCGTCCCACGAGTCGATCTGCACCGTGGCTTCCGTGCGCCGGGTCAACGCCTGGTCGTACAGGTCCTGCTGGATCCGTTCCAGCTCGGCCGTCACAGCGGTGGCCAGCACCTGGAATCCCACCGGCTGCTTCTTGCGGTCGTGCCGTGCGGCCATCATCACCTGTTGTCCCGCGAGGTCGCGCGGTCCCAGTTCCAGCCGCAGGGGCACGCCCTTGCGCTCCCACTCGGCGTACTTCCAGCCGGGGCGCATCTTGTCCCGGTTGTCCACGTGGACCTTGCCCACGACGGGGGTCAGCTCGGCGGCCAGCTTGTCCGCCATCCCGCACACCTGCGCCATTTCCTCGTCGTTCTTCCAGATGGGCACGATCACCACCTTGGTGTGGGCGATACGTGGCGGCAGCACCAGACCGTTATCATCGCTGTGGCACATGATCAACGCGCCCATGATGCGCGTGCTCATGCCCCAACTCGTGGCCCAGACGTGCTCGACCTTGCCCTCGGCGTCCTGGTACTTCACGTCGAAGGCCTTGGCGAAGTTCTGGCCCAGGTCGTGGCTGGTGGCCGCCTGCAGGGCCTTGCGGTCCTGCATCATGGCCTCGATGGAATAGGTTTCCACCGCGCCGGCGAAGCGCTCGGCTGCGGTCTTGGCGCCGGGGATCACCGGGATGGCCAGGATATCCTCGGCGAACCAGCGGTAGACTTCCAGCATCTGCAGCGTCTCGGCTCGCCCCTCCTCGGCAGTGGCGTGGGCGGTGTGCCCCTCCTGCCACAGGAACTCGGTGGTCCTGAGGAACATGCGCGTCCGCATCTCCCAGCGCATGACGTTGGCCCACTGGTTGATGAGGATGGGCAGGTCCCGATAGCTCTGGATCCACTTGCGGTAGGCGTCCCAGATCACCGTCTCACTGGTGGGACGGATGATGTACTCCTCTTCCAGCTTCGAATCCGGGTCGGGCACCACGGTGGTCTTGCCGTTCACCGTTACCTGCTTCAAGCGGTGGTGCGTGACGATGGCGCACTCCTTGGCGAAGCCCTCCACGTGTTCCGCTTCCTTGGCCATGAAGCTCTTGGGGATCAACAGGGGGAAGTAGGCGTTGACGTGCCCCAGTTCCTTGAACTTGTCGTCCAGGGTGCGCTGGATGTTTTCCCAGATGGCGTAGCCGTTGGGCCGGATGACCATGCAACCGCGTACGGGGCTGTTCTCGGCCAGTTCGGCGGCTGCGATGACGTCCAGGTACCAGCGGCTGTAGTCGTCGCTGCGTTTGGTGATGTCGGCCATGCCGACTCCTCCCCGTTCTGCGGTTCACGCCGGATCGTCCGGTGCATACAGACACGCCGGGACCGTTGGCCCGGCGCGGTGATCGACTGGCAGGGATGATAGCACGCGGGCAGGATTGGCGAAAGTCCGCGCGGCGAATCAGGTCGCCGGCACCGGTGCGGGAGCACCCACTACCAGGGCGGCCTGCATGGCCAGGCCCTCCAACTCGGTGGCCTGCTCGGCCAGGACATCGTCCCCGTCCGCGCCACCGTCGGCATAGATCACCGCCACCACGCCGTCGGGCGTACCGACGGGTGTCGCGGCGAATCCCGTACAGCGAGCCGCCGCCAGTACGTCCTTGCCGGCCAAATCACCGTAGGCCTCGTTGTTCGCCATGGGCACGTGGAATGTGCGTCGCTCGAGTACGGCCTGGGCGAGGGCTCCACTGGTTCGGGAAAGAGGTAGCTCCAGTCGCGGTGCGAGTTCTTCGCCACCGGCGCCGGCGGTCAACCAGGGCCGCAGGGTCTTTTCCTTGCGATCCACCCGCAACAGGACGACGCGCTCGAAGCCCAGGATTTTGACGGCTCCTTCGATGATCATCTGCAACAGTTCCCGCTGCGCGGTACCCGCGCCGATTCCCCGGCCCACTTCCCGGTAGAGTTCCAGTTGCCGGGCCGTCCGCGTGGCCACCTCGTCCGCCGTGATGGAGGGCGGCGCCACCAGCACGCCACCTTCCACGTTCACCAGGCTTCCGTAATCCCGCAGATCCCCCGTCTCGATGCCCAGCACCTTGGCCAGTTCACTTATGATCCCCAGAGCCTCCGGTACGATGTCGTCCCGCCGCGAGGGCGGGATACCCAGCAGGCGCGCGGCCTTGTTGATGATCCGCGGCTGCTGCGGGCAATCCTCCGGGCCCGCGAAACAGCCGGCCAGGGCGTCGGCATAGGTGATGACCGCCAGTGACGGCTCCAGTTCCCTGGGAGGGTCGAGAGGGTCGATGTCGTGGTGATCACCGATGGCCTGCTGAAGTTCGAGGGGTAGCTGCCAGCGCGCTGCCAGACGCCGTCCGGCCCGGGCGTGGCCGATACCGAAGTGCCGCCGTTCGGCATCGAGATACGGCTCCCCGTTTTCTTCGTCCGCGAGAACCTGGTCCATCAGTGCCGGCGAGCATTCCAGCAGCACGACCTTGCCCACGTCGTGCAGCAATCCGGTGACAGCCGCCTCTTCGGGTGGCATACGCCCCGAGATCCGCGCCAGGGCCTGGGCTAAACCGGCGGTGACCAGGGAATGGCGCGCTATCTCCGCCAACCACGGCGAGCGGGACAGTTTGCTCATCATGTCGAACACCGACAGTCCCAGGGAGAGATTGCGCACGGTCTCGAAGCCGATGCGGATCACCGCCCGGCTGACCGTACCCACCTCGTCGTCACTGCTACAGCGGTACATGGAACTGTTGACGACCTTCAGCACCCGCATGGTCAGGGCCTGGTCGCGCAGGATGCAATCGGCCAGGTCGTCAGCGCTGGAACGATCGTCCCGCGCCACTTCCTGGATGCGCAGCAGGGTGCGGGGCAGGCTGGGTAGCTTGCCCATCTTCTCGATCTGTGCGTAGACCTCGGCTGTCGACATGGCGCCCTTCCCGGGGGTCAGTCACCCCTTTGCGGAATATCGGCAGGCGACAGTTCAACTTGATCGGGAGGGGCTGGTGCTCTTTCAACCTGCGAGCCCAGGATTGGCGGAGTACTAGCCGTCCTTGCGGGCCAGCCAGTAGCGCTCCAGGGGGTCGATGGCGTGGCGAACCAGCTGGGACTTGTCCAGTTCGTTGTGGGCGATGTGTTCGGTCACCGTCCAACCGGGTCGTTCCAGCAGGTGGGCAAAGTCGGGAGCGAACTGCCAGGCGTGGGCATGGGCACGGTTGGGATCCACCGTGATGCGGCGGCTGTGGGCCAGACCGGGCTCGAAGGGCACCTGGATCCAGACCGCGCCACCCGGTCGCAGGATACGCATGATCTCGTCGACGCAAACCTCCAACTCGGGAATGTGTTCCAGGACGTGGCTGCAGAAAACCCAGTCCACCGATCCCGAGCGCAGCGGGACGCGTCTGAGGTCAGCGGTAAAATCCGGCGCAAAGCGCTTCGCGGCAGCATCGATATCACTGCGAAAACAGCGTGACAGGCCCTCGTGCTCGAGTACGTAACGCACCGCCGGTGACAGCGAGAAGCCCGCCATCACACCGGGGGACCAACTGCGATTCGCAGCCAGCCTCGCACGGACGGCCAGCACCAGTTGGCGGTGCCGGTCGAAGGACCCGCATTTCGGGCAGATGCAGTGGCGGATCACCTCGTCTCCCGACAGGAAGTTCCGCATGCGGTGACCTTCCCATGCGCAGACCGGGCATTTGCGCAGGGCGCGACGATCCAGTCGTTCGGCCAAGGGCAGCAGGGTATTCTCCGTCGCCGCCGTCACCACCTGTACCGCCATCAGCGGGTGCCGCCACAGGCACGCCGGCGAGCGATGGT